>JBLHSZ010000070.1:0-6365 GCA_047627095.1 Rickettsiales bacterium | reverse complement strand
TTGACAGAGTTTTGCTCAATAACACAAAATATAGAATCTCCACCAATCTGTCCTTAACTGCCAAAGAATCCGCCAGCTATTTAAACAACACCAAGATTGAAACCTCGGATAGAAAACTAACTGTCGGCAGTCTTTCTTTTGGGATTTCTAAATATTTTAAAAATGGCACCAATCTTTATTTAAAACCACAATATTCAAGAGGATTGAAATTGCTCAATGCCAAGCAAGATGGGCAAGGATTAACCGCAGATATCCCCAAAGCACAATTTCAAACCTACAAACTCTATGGAAGCCTTTCAAAGACATTCCAAATTCCCAAACTTAACATTCCAATTTCCCTATCAACCCAAATGGATAGCCAATTGTCCCAGGATACTCTTTTTGGGTCGGAGCAATTCTCAGTAGGCGGATATTATTCAGTGCGAGGTTTTAGAGAAAATTATATCGCTGGTGATTCAGGATATTATTTTAGGAATAAGGCTAATATCAATTTAGGGCAATTGCTGATTCCATTTCTTAAAAAAGAGAAAAAATCCAAATCAGAAAACAAGATCTCCAATTTCTTCGACAAAAATTTACACCATCTCTACAAATTCAGCATGGAACCATTTTATGATTATGGTTATGTGCAAAATAAATATTCTGAGTCAGGAGAAATTAATAGCGGAAGATTGTCTGGAGCAGGCTTAAAAACAATTTTCTCTAGTAAATATTTTGATGCGTCAATGACCTATTCTTGGTCACTAAACAAATCCAGCTTAATCACATCTGAGGATAAAGAAAATAAAATGCTTTATTTTGAGATAAGTGTGAAATGTTGTTAGTTTTTATGATACCCTCAAAAAAAGGGTTGGTACAAACCATCTACAACTCCATCTGCATCTGCAGAGAAGACTAACTCTGTTGTGAGAGATTCTGTATCTTTAGGTAAAGTTTAGGGCTTTATTTTAAACCAATTACCGCTTCTTTGACAATTTCTTCCTCATCAAATTCAAACTTCTTTATTCCAATCACTTGATATTTTTCATGACCTTTTCCGGCTAGAATCAAAATATCATTTTCTTTCAATTCAGATATTGCATGAATAATCGCTTTTCTACGATCACCAATTTGGATTGTTTTTGCAAGATCACAAGCGGATAAAATTTCATTTCTAATGTCTTGACCATCTTCATTCCTTGCATTGTCGTCCGACACAATCACAAAATCTGCCAAATCACTGGCGATTTCCCCCATTTGTGGTCGCTTCAACTTATCTCGATCTCCTCCGCATCCGAATAGCACATGAATTTTGTTGTGAGGAATATGTTTTGCAGTTTCTAAAACATTTTTCAGAGCATCTGGAGTGTGAGCATAGTCGATGAAAATTTGTGCGCCATTTTTCAACTCAGCAACCTTTTGCATTCTTCCTTCAGCTGGTTTTACCTTGTGAAGGTTCTGAATGAGGCATGCAATTTTCTTTTCATCAAGATCGTAATAACACACAACACTTAATAGAGCGCAGATCAAGTTGGTTTTTTGGAAATCTCCCGACATGGAAATTTTAAAAGGATATTTTTTGTCAAAAATTCTGATCTCATTTTCGGTGATCGAAGCCGAGCTAGTCGCTGATTCTTTTGCAGAATAAGAGACAATCCTCAGGTTTCTCTTGGTAGCAATTTTTTTCATTTCTCCAAATTTTGCAATATCAGCATTTAGTATCGCAAAATCATTTGCTTGTAGAATTTCTGTGAATAAAACCATTTTACAGTCAAAATATTTTTCCATCGAGCCATGATAATCAAGATGATCTTGAGTGAAATTGCTAAACGCTCCTAACTTGATTCTTACTCCTTGCATTCTTTTTTGATCCAAACCAATTGAGCTGACTTCAATCGCCACATCATCAACTTCATTTTGTTTTAGAATGGCAAGATTTTTGTAGAGAGAAACAATGTCGGGAGTTGTTAGTTCAAAGGAAGTTAATTTTTTTTGAATTTCAGAATCATTCACTTTAACGCCTAATGTTCCGATTGAAGCGGATTTTTTGCCTAAAATTTCTTGTATTTGTCCAATAAAATGAACAATCGAAGTTTTGCCATTAGTTCCTGTGACAGCAAAAATATTTGTCGGAAGATTGACGTAAAATTTTTGCAAAGCATTGGCTAGATCATCATGAATATTTTTTATTTTAATAATTCTGGGGTCAGGATTAAGGCAATCATTTCCACAAAAAACAGCGATTGCTCCTTTTTGGAAAGCCGAATCAATGAACTTTTCTCCGTTTGTAACAAATCCCTTAAGAGCAAAAAATATCGATCCAGATTTGACTAATCTAGAATCAGTTTCGATTGAAGAAATTATTGAATCGGACTGATAATGTTGGGGAAATAGTTCTTTAAGTAGCATTTTTTGTGATTTCTTGAGGAAAGAATTTAGGTCAGATTAAATGGTTAATTGTCCTAACTCAATGGAATTGTTTCTTGTTATTTGCTCATTTGATGGTTATTGCCTAAATATTACGTTGTCGCCCCTAGGGGCGACAACGTAATATTGAATTTTATTGCTAGTTTTAACACTCAAAATGATTGAGTTTCAAAACCAAATGGCTACTGTTCTTTGTCTTAAATTGTCCTTTAATAATTAAACAAAACCCCCAAATCCAATGATGGAGAAATTTCGCAATCTTTCGAACAATATTTTCTTTAAAATCTTTCTAGGTTTCTTAGGTCTCACCTTCATCATGTTTGGAGTGAGCGGATTTATTTTGGGTGGAAATAGCGCATGGATTGCTAAGATTGGAGATAAAACCGTCACTTATGACAAGTTCTTGCAAAAGGTTCAAAATGACCGTCAGGCAATTTATCGATCCAACCCAACTTCAGAGGCGATGGAATATTTGAATTCTGAGGGTTTTAAGCAAGATGTTTTGGGAAGAATAGTTACTAGGAGCCTTATTCAGGGTTTGCAAAAAGAATTCCAAATCTATCCAGACAAAACTTTGATTTTGCGCGAAATCGTTAAAAATGAATCTATGAAAGGAGCTGATGGAAAATTTAGTCGAGCTCTTTATCAAAATTTCCTACGCAGCAATGGCCTGAGCGAGAAACAACATATTTCTGATTTATCTGATGAAGTTGTTGGTGGAATTGTGGTTCAGTCTTTGCTAAATTTGCCAGAATCTGACAACAATATTGCTGAATATCTACAGCAATATCGCCTTCAAACTCGTGATGTTGATGTTTTGACTATTTCCACCAAAAACATTTCTGATGTTTCAAATCCTAATGATTTTGAGTTGAATGCTTATTTTGACAAAAACAAAAATAAATTTTCTCTGCCAGAAATGCGCAAAATTTCTTTCATCTCCTTTGGTTTGGATGATTTGAAGCAGGAAATAAAAATTTCTGAACAAGAAATTGCTGCTGAATATGAGGGCAATAAATCTGAATATTTCACCCCTCAAAATTCTGATTTCTACCACATATCATTTAATGAAGAAAACAAGGCAAAAGATTTTCATAAATCTTTGATGGGTTTGACAAATAGCAATAAAGCTGAAGATTTTATCAAATTAGCGGCAGATTCTGATAAGGATAAATCAAATATTCTCTTATCCGGAATCACCAAACAAGATCTTCCAGAAACAATTTCTAAAACCGCTTTTGATTTGCAAAAAAATCAAATTAGTGAAGTTGTTAAAAGTGAACTTGGATTTCACATCTTCTATCTTTTGAATCAAAATCCTGAAAAACAATTGTTGTTGTCTGACGTCAAAGACGACATTAAGGATAAATTGATGGAAAAAAGAGAAGAGAATCAAATTGATGATAATCTTAGTCGAATTGAAGATGAAATTTTAGCAACCAATTCCATAGAAAAAGTTGCGGATAAATTGAATCTTAAAATCAATAGAGATCTACCAAAATTCAGTGCTAAAGGTCTAGATTCCAAACAAAATGCGGTTGATGATTTGGATGGTTTTGACGGTTTTGTGAAAAATAGTTTTGAGCTTGAGAAAGGAAAGTTGTCAAAAATATTTTCTTCACAAACTAACAAAAAATACTACATCGTTGTGGTTGAAGAGATTGTTGCTAAAAGACAAAAAAGTCTTGATGAGGTCAAAGTTGCTGCAACTGATTTGTGGATTTTGAATCAAAAACAGCAAAAAGTTCAAGATCTTGCTAAAGAAATTGTCGAAAAAATTAATAAAGAGGGAATTAGTGCCAAAAAAATAGCAGCTAAAAATGGTTTAGAATTGGAAGAAAATCGTGAATTTCCAAGGTTCTATGTCATCGAGGCCGGCAATGGAAAAAAAGTTCCTTACGCCAACCAGATGCTAAAAGAAATTTTTTCTTTAGGGGTTGGCAAAGCAACTAATCCAGAAAAATCTGGAGTAGGGGAAGTTATGATTGGAGTGGTAAAAAAAATCAAAAATCCTGTAAAAAATAAAATAGAAATAAGAAAAATTTCTAATCAGGAAAATGATAATTTCAAGAATGACATTCTTAATTCTTTCAATGATTATGTGAAAAATAAATTCCCAGTTCAGATCAATCAGGAATTAATTGATTCGCAAAATAATCAGAATTAAAATTAATGATGTCCAATAGAATCATTTCTAAGCAAATTTCTGCCGATCTCTTGACGCCAGTTTTGGCATTGCTTAAAATCCAAGATCAATATTCTTCTCATCATTTTCTTTTCGAATCAGTTGAAAAAGGCAATAATCGTTCACGATATTCCATAATTGGAGTTTTGCCGGACTTGATCTGGAAATGTGAAGATAATATTGCTTACATCAATGCTGATTTTGAGAATAATCCTGATTGCTTTGTAAAAACATCTGAACATCCAATTTCTTCACTTCGAGATTTGATCAATAAATCAAAAATTCCAGGAGAATATCCGGCCTTATCGTCAGGAATTTTTGGATACATGTCCTACGATATGGTGAGATTGATGGAAGATCTGCCTGATAAGAATTTGCCTGATGAAATAAATATTCCTGATTCAATTTTCATTCGCCCGCAAATACTAATTGTTTTTGACAGTCTTTTTGATGTGATCAATATTCACGCGCCTATTTATGGAGAGCTCCATAATAAGGCCGCAGAAAACATTTCTAAAGTAATCGAACTTCTCAATTCTTCAATTGAAGTTCCGCAAACTTATCAACAAAAACCACTGAACTTTAAATCAAATTTCAGTGAAGAAGAATATTGCTCTACGGTTGAAAAAATCCAAGACTACATTAGTGCTGGTGATATTTTTCAGGCTCTACCATCGCAAAGATTCACTAGTGATTTTGATCAGAAAAATGCTTTTCAATTTTATCGCTCGTTACGCAGGGTCAATCCATCGCCATTTTTGTTTTACGTCAAATTTGAAGATTTTTGTCTGACTGGATCTAGCCCCGAAATCATGGTTGCTGTGAAAAAACAAAAAATGACTGTTAGACCATTGGCGGGAACCAGAAAAAGAGGAGTTAACGATGTGGAAGATAAAAAAATTGCGGAAGAATTGTTGGGAGATGAAAAAGAAACAGCAGAACATTTAATGTTAATTGATCTTGGAAGGCATGACGTTGGAAGGGTTTGTAAGGCAGGAACAGTCAATCTTACTGAAAAAATGGTGGTAGAAAACTATTCTCATGTCATGCATATTAGTTCAAATGTTGATGGGATTCTGGATGAAAAATATGACGCTCTTGATGCTTTAATTAGTGGTTTCCCAGCAGGGACAGTTAGTGGCGCACCCAAAATTCGCGCCATGCAAATCATTGAGGAGTTGGAAGGGTGTAAAAGAGGTTTTTACGCTGGATGCGTGGGATATTTTTCAGGAAATGGTGATATGGAAACTTGCATCACGCTAAGATCAGCATTGATTAAAGACAATAAGATTCACCTTCAAGCAGGAGCTGGAGTGGTTTTTGATTCAGTTCCAGAATCAGAATATCAAGAATGCCTAAATAAGGCGGCAGCTTTGATGAAAGCGGCGGAAGCGGTTTAATGGTATTATGAGTAAAAGAAATAGAAAAATCTCATCATTGCAAACCTTTCAACTATCATCTGATAATTAGAGAAAATCAATTTTTTACAGAAAAAACAATAAAAAAGGGTTTGTGCAAATATTGCACAAACCCTTTTTTAGATTGAAGTTAATGTTAGGTTGATTAAAAACCACCCATTCCACCCATTCCACCAGGCATTCCACCACCAGAAGCAGCAGGAGCGGCATCACTTTTTACTTCCACCACCACAGCTTCAGTAGTGATGAGCAAAGCTGCAATTGATGCAGCATCTTCTAATGCAGTTCTGACAACTTTTACAGGATCAATGATTCCAGCTTTGAACATATCAACATATTGATTGTTTTGAGCATCA
>JBLHSZ010000069.1:0-6398 GCA_047627095.1 Rickettsiales bacterium | reverse complement strand
AAAAAACAGCAAACTAACTAAAACTAAAAAATGATCAAAGTAAAAGACCTATCAATTTCATTCTCCGGCAATTCAATTTTCGAAGATGTCAATTTCATTCTTAATGGACGTGAAAAAGCTGGATTAATCGGACGCAATGGTAGTGGAAAAAGTACCTTCTTAAAATTGCTTTTGAATGAATTAGAACCTGATTCTGGTGAAGTTTCAATTCCTAAGGGATATAAAATTGGACATTTGGCGCAACATATCAAATTCACATATGCATCTGCGGTTGAAGAAGTTTGCTCTGTTTTGCCTGAAGATCGTGAATATGAAGGTTGGAAGGGTGAAGAAATTTTGCGCGGATTAGGATTTTCTGAGGAAGATATGCAAAAAAACCCTCATGAATTTTCTGGTGGATATCAAGTCAAAATCAACCTTGCAAAATTGCTTTTGGATGAGCCAAATATGCTGCTTTTGGATGAGCCTACCAACTATTTGGATATTCATTCGGTTCGCTGGCTAAAGAAGTTCTTGAAAGATTGGGATGGTGAGCTGATTCTAATCACGCATGATCGCGATTTTATGGATAGCATCATCAGTCACACAATTCTTATTCATCGTGGAGATTTCAAAAAAGTCCCTGGAAACACCAAAGGACTAAAAGAAAAAATCGCCTTAGAGGAAGAAATTTATGAAAAAACCAGAATAAATGAAGATAAACAACGCGAGAAAACCCAAGAATGGATTGATCGCTTTGGAGCAAAAGCCAGTATGGCAAGTAGAGCTCAATCGAAAATAAAGATGCTTGAAAAGAAAGGTCAAAAAGAAAAATTGGGAAATATTGCCACTCTAGATTTCAAATTCAACGAAATCCCTTATAGCAGTAAAGACTCAATGGTTGAGGTCAAAGATTTGAGTTTTGGATATGAAGGCCATGAAACCTTGATCAAAAAACTAACTTTCAGAATCACTCCTGAAGACAAAATCTGTATCATCGGAAAGAACGGTAAAGGAAAATCAACTTTACTCAAACTCATAACCGGTGATCTACAACCAGTTGAAGGAACTGCCAAAGTTAATAATAAAACTGAAATAGGCTATTTTGGACAAATGAATATTGATCGTCTTGATCCAGCTTTGAGTGTTTATGAAGAAATGCACAGAGCAGCCCCAACCCTCGACCAAACAACTGTTAGAAGAACAGCCAGTAACATGATGTTCTCTGGAACTTTGTCAAACAAAGAAATTGGAGTTTTGTCAGGTGGTGAAAAAAGCCGAGTCATGCTTGGAAAAATCCTACTCAAACCGTCAAACCTTTTGCTTCTTGATGAGCCTACCAATCACTTGGATCTTGAATCTTGCGACTCATTGTTAGGTGCAATCAAAAACTTTGATGGCGCGGTTTTAATGGTTACTCACAGTGAGTATTTTTTGAAAGAAGTTGCCAATAAATTGATTGTTTTTGATGACGACAAGACTTTCATTTTTGAGGGAACTTATAAGGATTTCTTGAAGAAAGTGGGTTGGCAAGACGAGAAATAGTTTTTATTTATTTTACTACTCCATTCTGGTCACAGTTTACAACTGCACCCAGAATGAAAAAGTAGAAGCTAGATAATTAATATTTTAAAAAAATTCACAACTTATCACTAATAATTTACAACTAACTCACTAATCTTCATCCAATCTAAGAGCTGCTAAGAACGCTCCTTGTGGAATTTCTACATTGCCAATTTCACGCATTTTCTTTTTACCTTTTTTCTGCTTGTCGAGGAGTTTTCTTTTTCTTGAAACATCTCCACCATAGCATTTTGCGGTTACGTCTTTTCTCATTGCTGAGACAGTTTCACGAGCGATGATTTTTCCGCCTATTGCAGCTTGAATGGCAATGTTGAACATTTGTTTTGGGATTAGTTCTTTGAGTTTTTTGCAAAGCGCCCTTCCCCTATTTTCAGCTTTGCTTTTGTGGACGATGATTGAAAGTGCATCAACTGGTTCGGAATTGACCATGATTGTCAATTTGCACAGATCACTTCGCTCATAGCCGTCCATGTTCCAATCAAAGCTGGCATAGCCCTTTGAACAAGATTTTAAGCGGTCATAAAAATCATAAACCACCTCATTGAGTGGCAAACGATAAATCACCATTGCACGATCTCCGACATAGGATAATTCTTTTTGAACACCTCTTTTTAGGGTGCAAAGCTCTAGAACTGAGCCCAAATAATCGTCGGGAGTCATGATTGTTGCTAGAATCCATGGCTCTTCCATGAAATCAATTTGTTGAGTATCAGGCATTTCAACTGGGCTGTGGACAAAAAGCACTGTTTCTTGCCTTTCTTCTTCACTCAAAAGTTTTGATTTATGGGTGTAGATTTTGTATATCACCGAAGGTGCTGTCGTGATCAAATCTAGATCGAATTCCCGCTCTAATCTTTCGATAACAATTTCTAGATGTAATAATCCAAGAAATCCGCAACGAAATCCATATCCAAGAGCTGATGAAGATTCAGCTTCGAATTCGAAACTAGCGTCATTTAGGTGTAATTTGGCAAGTGCATCACGGAATTTTTCAAAATCGGAGGCATCAATGGGATAAATTCCACAAAAAACTACTGGTTTGTTTTGTTTGAATCCAGTTAAAGCTTGTACGGTTTCATTGCCAGCAACAGTGATTGTGTCACCTACTTTACAATCTGCAACTTGCTTGATCTGAGCGTTGATAAAACCAACCTCTCCTGCTCTGAGTTCTCCACACAAAACCTTCTTTGGCGTAAAATATCCAACACCATCAACTAGGTAAGAAGTTCCATTGGAAAGCATTTTTATTTTTTGACCTTTTTTTAAAATACCGTCAATTACTCGAACCAAAATTATCACACCCAAATATGGGTCATACCAACTATCAACTAACAAAGCTTTTAGATCGCCATCAATATTTCCTTTTGGAGCAGGAAGTCTTTTGACCACAGCCTCTAAAGTTTCTTTGATACCAACTCCCGTTTTTGCAGAAACTAAAATCGCCTCGGAAGCATCAATTCCAATCACATCTTCGATCTGTTCTCTGACTCGATCTGGATCAGCTGCCGGAAGATCAATTTTGTTCAAAACTGGAACTAGATCATGATTATTATCAATTGCTTGATAGACATTAGCGAGTGTTTGCGCCTCAACTCCTTGACTGGAATCAACTACCAAAATCGAACCTTCACAGGCTGCCAAGCAACGCGAAACTTCATAGGCAAAATCAACATGTCCTGGAGTGTCCATCAAATTGAGCATGTAGTCCAAACCATCTTCTGCTTTGTAGGTAAGTCGCACAGTTTGTGCTTTAATGGTGATTCCACGTTCTTTTTCAATATCCATTGAATCTAGAACTTGTGCTGTCATATCACGATCTTCAAGACCACCACAATCTTGGATCAAGCGATCAGAAAGGGTAGATTTTCCATGGTCAATATGTGCCACAATCGAGAAATTGCGAATGCGGTCTAAAGGAATGTTTGTTGTCATTATTTGATTTTTAATTTGAAGAATTTCTTGAAGATTTTATTGCAAACCGCAACCACTTTTGCCAGATTGGCCATCTTTTTCAATAGAATTTAATCGTTTACTACTTGTAAGACGAGGCATCATCGAGGTCTTTTTTGGAGCTATTTCTTTTAATTTTTCATCAAGACTTTTTATTAATATTTCTTTTATTTCTTTTTTCTGATCATCACTAATCTCAATTGTCTCACCCGACTTGTCAAAACCACATAATTTAGATTCTTTATAAAATATACCATTGTTTAAATTAAGACGATCGACATCGTTTGCTATTGCTTTGTCGCTATCAATATCACATATTTTTGTCCACGCACCTTTACGCTCTTCTTCACTACTATTGATATCGTTCTTGGTTTTTAATAAAGAAATAATTTGCTGCACATGAGATCTTGAACTTCCGTCAGGTCGTTTGCAGATAGTTTCAATTGAATGATCCAATAGGTCACCAATAGTTTGTAATTGAGTTTCGTTAAATAAGCTATCTGGCATATCTATTTATTTTTAATTAATGACTAATTTCTGTATTTGGTTTTTTTAAATTCAAACACTTAATAAGTTTAAAAATTGTTGATGGTATTCTACGTGACGAACCTTCAACCGTTGAACCTGTTGATAGTTCCCTATCGTTTACCTTACTAAGCCCCGCATCTTCATTAGCAACTAAAGATAGTTTTTCTTCATGATGATCACGAAATTGTTTATTCGACTCTTTATATTTTGTTTTTAAATAATTAAATCTTTTTTTATGAAGCTCTTCAAGCTCTTTTTTAGTCTCTGCCTTTAAAGATTTAATTCCTTTATCATTAACCTTATCCATCCTAGATCTATCATTTGGAGATTGGTGGTGATCTGCTACCTCTCCATAATCTACCTTCATAGATGATTCATATCGAACTATCATTAAGTAGGAGTCGTAAATTTCTTTTTCTTGATTATATTCCTCAACAAGAGGATTTTTTTCTTTATTTAATGGATTATTATCAATTCTAAAATTTCCAACAACCTCATCAGGAGATCTATTATCCTTAGTTATCAAATCACACCCTTGATTTTGTAAATTATTGGCCAATTTATTTAGACTTTCTTCCACTTTATTAAAATCAAATTTATTATTTGGAATTGTCAAACCTCCATTTTCTTCAACTACCCATCCCCATTTTGGATTGATTGGCAATAAATAACCCAATTTTCTTTGTTGATTAATAAAATCACAAACCTCTTGCTCTCCACGCAAAGTCCTAACCGTTCCATCTGGCAAAAAAACAGCATGATTATCAAAAGTAAATGCTTCTGGATGAGGATTAGAGGTCTCTTCTCCATGATTAACATTTCCTTTTGTCAGATCTTTTAAAACAGTTTTTGTTGCCCATTGAAAATCATTCATAATGCCAGCATCAGCATGATAAAATTCAGATTTTAGCATTTCATCTTCTCTATGAAAATCGAGCAAAGCCAATTGTTTGGCGACAAATTTTGTCGCAGAATTTCCTAATCTTTTTCCATCTTCTAACTTAGATAACAAAGATTCTAACTTATCTAAATCATTTTCATGAATATGCTTAACATCGAACCTTCTCAGCTCACCAACTATTTCTTGAGATTTTCCATTCTCAATTGCTAATATCCTTTGAGTTCCACTCAATAATTGATCATAGTCAGCAGTAACGGAAGATTGAGACTCAACAATTTTTCCATCTTTTTGTGAAAAAGAACTATATGAGAGCACCTCTACTTTTTTTAATGAGGGGTGATCTTTTGTTAGACCGGAATCATCCAGAACATATATGGATTTCGCGTAATCATATTTATAAAAAACCTCTCCTTTCCCTTGCTGAACTTTTATAAAAAGATGCGGTTTTTTACGATCCTCACCCTCACATAGAGGAACATTATTTTCTTCAATATAAAGTGAATCATATTTTTCACCTAGAAAACTAACCTGTAAATCAATTACTCCTGAGATATTAGAATCATTCAACGTAGTAATAAAATCTTCTACAGAGTTATCTGAAGATTTTGAAGACTCTTTTGATAAATTTAATAAAACCTCTTTAGGTGATTCGCTCCATTCCTTTCGAGTTATTTTATTCATCTGCTCATGAAGCACTTCTAATTCTTCTTTATTAACTTCAATCCCCTGCATAGATTTTAGAGATTGAAGAAAAGTAATAACTTTATTTTGCAATTCTTTATTGAAATCCTGTGGGTTTGATCCTAATTGTTGCATCAAATCATGATCACTAAAATTATCTTTTAAATATTCTTCAATCCCCTGTTTAGAAACTGAATCTTCAGCAACATTTTTTAGAATCTGAGCAAAAACTATCTTGAAAAATCGAACATTAGAATCATTAATATCAGAATCATTTTTAATTTGAAATTTGTCTATTTCATCTTTTGCAGAATCAACATTAGTGCCAACCTTACTAAATTCTGCTCTATAGGGAACAACTCCTTCAATTGGACCAATAATTGAACTTTTTCCTTTGGTAGCAAAAAGCTTTCCTGTCGAACCCTGTCTCAAAAGCTCAGAAGAAGCTGGGTTTATAGGTCTAAACATTCTGATCTGGTTATTAGCCACAGAAGAACTTCTGATAGTTTTAGCATCAACTTCCGTCATGCCAGTGTCCTTAATTATTTCATCGGAAAGTGGATTCAAAGCCAAATATCGCTCCAAATCAACATTTAGCTCTACCTTTGGGAGGTTTTTTGTAGAATCTGTCATATTTATGAATAAATATTTGTTATTATCTAGAAACCTTAATCGCCTTTATCTCATTCCAAGGAATGAAATTAACATTACCACTTTTATCCATGATCACAAAGACTCCTTTTTCAAAACTACGCAGAACATTTGCTCTGAAGAC
>JBLHSZ010000068.1:0-6425 GCA_047627095.1 Rickettsiales bacterium | reverse complement strand
CTGCATATAATCTTTCGGCTCAAGGACCAATCATCCCTTTTGCAAGCGACATCATCGCCTTAACTCCGATCAGTCCTTTTCGCCCCAGACATTGGCACGGAGCACTTCTTCCGGCTAATTCAAAAATAAAATTCACCATTCTAGATAGAAAAAATCGACCAGTCAGTGCTACGGCAGATTATAATGAGGTTCGCAATGTCAAATCGGTTGAAGTTAGAGAATGCAAATCTCAGAAATTCTCTATTTTATTTGACGCAGATCATTCGCTGGAAGAAAGGATTATTCGGGAACAGTTTTTGTAAATTGACTAATAAAATTGATTATCTATAGTGTGCGACCTTTTAAAATTCCAAATTCATTTACAAAATGACTAAAACAAAAGCTCCAGCTAAAAAAGCAACTGCAGAATCAACTACAAAACATCCAACCCAACATAAAATCAGTTTGTTGATGTCTAATAAAGAAAGCATCGAAATCCTGACTACTTGGGGAAAAGAAGGTGAAGTTTTGAAAGCTGATATCGATCCTTTCAATCACCCAGCTTGGCAAGACGGAAACAAAAGTTTCGTTAATCCAAATGATGATAATATGAACAAATTTATCAAAAAATTCGGTGGTTTTGGAAGCATCTAATCCTGATCGACCAATTATACTATCTTTCGCGGGCTGGGCTCAAAAACCCAGTTCGTTAGAAAAAATCCTCTCCTCCGCTTTCCCTTCCTGCCAAATTATCAATTTCGACTACAGCAAATTCTCAAGCATTGAAGAATGTTTTGACATGCTGAAAAATCTAAACATAAAACCAAAAATCATTGCCGGCTGGAGTCTTGGCGGACAAATTGCTGCAAGATTGATTGAAAAGAAGATATTCAATCCCGAATTATTGATTTTATTCTCTACGCCTTTTGAATTCGTAAAATCACCAAAAATCGCCGCAGCAATGCCGGAATCTAGTTTCGATATATTCAGAGCAAATTTTGTCAATAATTGTGTTAAGACTTTAGAAAAATTCTCTTTATTGATGATGCTTGGGGATTCAAAGAGAGCCAAGGAGTTGGCAGATAATCTTTATTTGACACAAGATAATTATAAAAATCTAATTTTCTGGCTCGATGAGTTGAGGCGTTTTTCTTGTTATGATTTGAATTTTAGCAATTTCCCCAAAACCTTAATAATTCACGGGCAGGGTGATATGGTGGTCAACATTCTGCAAGCAAAGATTTTTGCTGATAAAATAAGCAATTCTTCCCTAAAAATTCTTGCCAATTGTGGTCATTGCCCCCATATTAGCAATTTTTCAGAAGTGCAAAATTTTCTTCAACCCCATCCTTATCTAAAAACGACAAATGACCGACAAAAATAAGAAAGATAAAAACCACCTAAAAGCAGTGGTAATGAATGATTTATCGATCCAGAAAGAAGTTAAGAACAACGATCACAATTGGGTGACCAAAGCCGAAACACTTTGTGAAGCATTGCCTTATATGAAAAGATTTGCTGGGGAAACTTTCGTGATCAAATTCGGTGGAAGCGCCATGAATGATGAAAATATCAAAAAATTCGCTGAAGATGTTGTCCTTTTGAAACAAGTTGGAATCAATCCAGTGATTGTCCATGGCGGTGGCCCACAAATTGGCGCAATGCTAAAAAGACTAAACATCCAAACCTCTTTTGTTGATGGCCTAAGGGTCACAGATGCCGAGACTGTTGACATCGTTGAAATGGTTCTTTGTGGATCAATCAACAAAAACATCGTCAAAGAAATCAATCGTGCTGGCGGAACGGCAATCGGACTTTCTGGAAAAGATGGAAACATGATCACTGCCAAAAAATTGACCAGAACCAAAAAAGACCCTGATTCAAATATTGAAAAAATCCTAAATCTCGGCTTCGTGGGCGAACCTTCCTACATTGATCCTGAAGTTCTGAACGGTTTTGAAAATTCTGACATAATCCCAGTAATCGCTCCAATTGGAGTTGGTGAAAATGGCGAAACCTACAACATCAACGCCGACACCGCAGCCGGAGCAATCGCATCTGCACTAAATGCAGCAAAACTGATCATCTTGAGCGATGTCGATGGAGTTCTGCTTCCCAACAAAGAATTGATCAGCCATCTAAGTGTTGCAACTGCTAGAAAATTAATTAAAGATGGAATCATCACCGGCGGTATGATTCCAAAAGTAGAAACATGCATCAGCGCCCTAGAAAATGACGTCGAATTCGCTCATATTCTAAACGGTTCAGTCGATCATATTCTATTGATGGAGATTTTTACCGAATCTGGCGCAGGAACAATGATCTTTTACGCATAGATTTCTTGCAAAATCATTTTTTATTCCTATCATCTCACCTCCTTTTTGCCAGCGGAGTCTACTAATCCTTGGCAATAGTGGAAATTTTTGTTACGGAGAAATGGCCGAGTGGTCGAAGGCGCTTTCCTGCTAAGAAAGTATACGGGTGACTGTATCGAGGGTTCGAATCCCTCTTTCTCCGCCAGAACATAAGATTTTCTGTCTACTTACTTCCCAAAAAAATCAATATATTTGACGTCTTTCCTGAGGGATTTGAACCCGAAAGAGGGTTCGACAAACTTCGTCACGAAAGCTTAATGGAAGCGAAGCTGAATTTAGCGAAGTAGATAATTTACAAGAGAGCTCAGCGAACGCCATCCCTCCGTTCTAAACTATTTCACAACCCGATACCGAACGCCTCTTCCCTCACCAATTCGATACAGCTTCTTCAAGTCAAATAATTTTTTAATTATCGATTCAACAGTCCGAGTAGGAAAACCCATGGCCCCAATCGCATCTTTGCGCGAAAATTCTTTTTTCTCCAATGACAAAGCCCAATTCCACAATTCCAACTGTTTCTCCGACAATAAATGCTCGATAGTTTCACCCTTCAAAATAGCTAGTGCTTTCTCAGCTTGCTTATTCACAGTCTTCAAAAAAAATAATAACCAAGATGAAACATCTTCATCATCAGTTTTCCAGCTTCGCTGAGTCTTATTTAATGCCAAATAATAATCAGACTTATTCTCCTCAATCAGTTTCTCGTGAGACACAATATTGGTAAAATCATATCCAGATTGTAAAAGCATTAAATTGGTTAATAATCGACTAGTTCTACCATTACCATCTTGGAATGGATGAATAGCCAAATATTCAAAAATAAAATTAGCAATCAAAATCAGAGGATGTTTTTTCCCATCATTTCTGACAAAATCATACCATTCAATCAGTTCTTGCATTTCCTTTTTCACCAAATGCACAGGTGTTGGATCAAAAATCACTCCAACCAAATTTCCATCATGATCTTTCGCCTCAACTCTATTAGATCCAAATTTATACACCCCTTTATGCCTCGAATCCTTGTCGCTATGTCCGAGCATTTGATCATGAAACCCCATAATCTGTGATTCGCTGATTCTAATATCTTGATAATTTGCCAATATTTCTTGCAAAACTTCCAAATATCCAGCTACTTCTTGTTCATCTCTGGTTTTGAATTTCTGAATATTTAGATTTTTATAGAGTTTTTCAACCGCCTCATCACTGAGTTTATTCCCCTCAATACGATTTGAGGCACCAGCAGATGTGACAATCAATGAAGATGTCAGGCGATTGATAGTTTGGGGGAGAAGATTATTGGTTAAAGCAAAGCTATTCTTAACGCCATCAATTTTTGCAATCAAAGAATAAACCTCCTCAACAAATGAAGGTTTTAGATTTAGTCTTTTATTTATTCTAAAATTTTCCCAGCTCATATTATCCTAATATATTGATGTGATATTACAGTATATAATGTGAGATAAATTATAATTAAAGTCAATCCAGAAATGATTCTGGCTCGGCTCTAGTCGGAATTTGTGATCGCAAGACTAATTTCCAGCTCATCGCTAGTCGTAGTTTTCGGGCTACGACTTTTGTTTGCTAAAACTGCAAACAAAACTCTGCCCCTTCACCTTCCACCGATTTAACAGAAATATCACCCCCAAAATCCTTCATAACTCGCTTGCAAAATGGAAGACCAAGACCAGTTCCACCCTTCTTATCTGATGTAAAAAAACTATCAAAAATAGAATCTATTTTATCCGCAGGAATGCCAACGCCGTTATCTTTAAAATAAAGACATCTATTATTTCCATCCAACCAAATATTGATATTTGCTTTGTAATAAAGTGAGTTTTTAAGCAGATTAAAAATTACATAAACCATCAAAGTTTCATCCCCAAAATAATCAAAATCATCACTCAAATCAACATTAACTAATCTCCTTTGTTCATCATTTTCAAAAGCATATTCCTTCATCGCGCCTTCAATAATAGTTCCCATAGAAATATGCATAAATTTGGTTTTATCAATTTCCCCATTCCCGATATTTCGCAAAATCATTTCCGAAATCATCAAACCTCGAGATGAGGAAATTGATATCAAATCCAGCAATTCCATCGCAGAATCGAGATTTTCTTTCACCAGTTCGCAAGCAGATTTGATGGCAGATAATGGATTGCGAGTTTCATGTGAGATTGATCCTGCTAGGGATTTTAGGTTTTGGATTTGGGTTTGTTCTTGGGTGTTTTTTGTCATGGTGAGTTTGGGTTAAATTGATAAAAATGATTAATTTATTAAAAAACGAACTATTGGTTCGTTCATTTATAAATGACCTGAACTAATAATTCAAGTTATGAAAAATGATTTTAAAAAATTAATTGGCAATCGCGTTCGTAAGGCAAGAAAGAACAAGGGATTAACCCAAGAAGAGCTTGCTGCATTAATCGACAAAACTGTAGAAACGGTCTCTAATATTGAAAGAGGTGTAAAACTGCCAGGTTTGGCAACCTTGGAAGATATTCGTAAAGCGCTAGGTGTTAAATTAAGTGATTTGATTGATCAATAAAATCCTATCCGTTAATTCTAAATCATCCTCGGTGCTAGTCGTAGTTTGTAACTGCGACTTTTGTTCATTAAAAATCTTAGAAAGTGACTGATTAAAAACTGGTTTGCCGCGCTTCGCTCGCAATGACGGCGCGGGAAGTTTATCACTCAATTTTTCCACATCGTCATTGCGAGCGAAGCGCGGCAAACCAGAAAAATTAAATTTAACAAAAATGATAACAAACAGAAAATCTTTTTTTGATAAAATCAAATTATTCAGATTTGGAAAGGATGCAAAAGATAGTGTCAAAGACATTGCTGTCATGGCTTCAAGTAATTTGCCACAAAATATTCAAAGTAATAGAATTTCTTTTTTAAAAAAGTATGAGGAATTTACTAGAGGTAAAATTACAAAGGAAGAGATGCTTAGATATACAAAACCTGCTTTTCTAATCTTGACCTGTTTTACAAGAGAGCAAGAAGATGAAATATTGAATTCTATAGTAGATTCAGAGCTCGATATTAAACAAGATAAGCCTTTTACAAAAAATGAACACGACATTTATCGTAAAGTAATAGATCACATACACAAAAACAGGCAAGAAGATATAAATCTCTTATTAAAGAAAGCTGCTAAAGCTATTAATAATAAAAACTTCCAAATATCAAAAAGAACAATTGATTTTATTACTAATATTACCGACTCAGATCTGGAAAAGATAAAGGAGATATATAGCTATGTGTTCCATGGTAACTCCATTCTTAAATATCAAGGTATTGAAAAAGATTTTCAGGAGAAAAAGCTCACCCAAGATAGAACCGATGATATTAAATATCTTGGAGAATTATTTTATAATCAAAATAGTGTTGGTGGTAAGGCTTTTAATTTAAAGCCAAAGGCTATTAATATTAAAGGAACTTTAATATGGAAAAGCAGTATAACAGATAAAATGACAACAGCAGAATTAGAGGGAAATTTAGAAAAATTAAAAACTATAAAACTAACAATCTTTTCGGATGGTAAGTATGTATTAAATATAAAAAATCAGCCAAAAAAAGAAGGGGTAAACGAGGTTAATATCGATTGTTTTGTAACGTTAACTGATATTGGTAGGGAGTTATATTTTTTATTAGAAGATGAAATTCTAGAACTTCCTACAAATTATATAGATTCCGTAGTAAAAAATGATAACTATAAAGATTTTGACTTAGAGCTATTGCGATTACCACGTCAGTAGATATTTACTAATGAGCTATTTGTTTATCAAAACCCCAATAAAAATCAGATGACTTACAAAATACCAAC
Source organism: Rickettsiales bacterium (assembly GCA_047627095.1). Lineage (GTDB taxonomy): Bacteria > Pseudomonadota > Alphaproteobacteria > Rickettsiales > UBA1997 > JAJTCH01. The sequence continues at coordinate 239 of JBLHSZ010000068.1, read as the reverse complement.
ATTGCCGCCAAAGCAAGATCTTGAAAATAAAGTTATTTTAAAAAAACTCACCAAAGCGGCTCAAGCTCTTGCTGAACTTAAAGGGGTTACGGCGATTATTCCTAATCAGGATATTTTGCTTAATACCCTTTCATTGCAAGAAGCAAAAGCTAGCTCTGAAATTGAAAATATTGTTACCACTAATGACGAGCTTTATAAAAATGATTCTTTGACTAAGAATTTTTCCAGCTTGTCTGTAA
>JBLHSZ010000067.1:0-6477 GCA_047627095.1 Rickettsiales bacterium | reverse complement strand
ATTTGTCCTTTTAGAGAAACATTGGTTTTGGTAGATATTAGAGGTTGAGTCATTTTGAAAAAAATTATCTTAATAATAAAAGAGGAATAGTTGATTTGTTGATCATCTCATTGGTTGTGCTGCCCAGAATAAAGCTACGAATTTTGGAATGACCATAAGCACCAATTACCAAAAGATTGATGGAATGTTCAAAAATATGTTTTTTAACAACATCTTCAACAAATTTTCCTTGTTTCAAATGGATCTGAACTTTCAATCCCGCATGAGTCAATTGTTCTTGAGCATATTTGAGCAATTTCTCGCCTTCTGATCCTGGATCGGCAACAGTCAGCAAATCACATTCAAGACCTTTAAATAAATGATTTGAGGCCACATAGTCAATTATTTTTTGACCATTATCACTTCCGTCATAGGCAATCAAAAAACGTTCGATTTTTTTTATTTGTTTGGATGCAACCAATAATGGCTTGTGAGTCGATCTGGCAATCTGCTCAAGATTTGAGCCAATTTTTTCCAAATCTTGGTTTTTCTCACCTTTTTTTCCCAAAACAATCAAATCAGCAGAATCTTGCATTTGAGCAATAATATCAGGCACAGATCCACGAAGATGAATAGTTTCAACTTTTCCACTAACCTTATTAACTAGATATTCTTGAGCTTTATGAAGAATTAATCGTCCTTTTTCTTGCTCTTCTTTGCCGTGTTTTTCATCAATATTCACGAGATTTTCTAAAATATTTTTTCGTGCCCCAACTCCAATTGCTCCACTCAAGTCGCTTTTGGAATCAGCTTCATCATGAGGAGATGCGACATGAAGAATGCTAATATTTTTTTCCAATTTCTTTTGCGCCCAAAGACCCAAATCACAAACATTGTCCGAATAATCCGACCCGTCAACACAGATAATTATTTTGCTCATATTTTTCCTTATTTAGTGATTTGAAGTTAATGAATTTGCATTTGGTTTGTCATGGACCCCTAGTTTGTCGACGATTGTTTTACTAGCTTCATTCATTCCCAATAATTCAACTTTAGTTCCATCTCTTCTGAATTTCAAGACCACCTTATCTAAAGCTCCAACAGCAGAAACATCCCAAAGATGAGATCGATTTACGTCAATTGTGACTTTTGGAACAACTTCTTTAAAGTCAAAATTATCGGCAAATTTATCAGCTGAAGCGAAAAATATTTGACCGTAGATTTTGTAGGTTCTGTGCTTTCCATCATCTGACAATTCTGATTTGACATCAAGCAATTGAGAAACTTTGGATGCAAAAAACAACGCACTCATCAAAACACCAACAAACACTCCCGCCGCCAAATTGTGAGTAAAAACAACCACAACCACAGTGCTAAACATCACTAGGCTTGAAGATTTTGGAGCTGTTTTTAGTCCGCTAATCGAGGCCCAGCTGAAAGTTCCAATTGATACCATGATCATGACCGCAACCAAAGCTGCCATCGGTATTCTACTGACTTGATCATTCAATACCAAAATCAAGAATAACAAAAATGAACCGGCAAAAAATGTCGAAAGTCTTCCTCTTCCCCCAGATTTAACATTTATCACTGATTGTCCGATCATCGCGCAACCTGCCATTCCACCAAAAAATCCAGAAACAATATTAGCAACACCCTGACCTTTGCACTCACGATTCTTTTCACTTGGAGTGTCAGTCAAATCATCAACAATCACCGCCGTCATCAATGATTCAAGCAAACCAACAGCAGCAAGAGTGAGTGAATATGGAAGAATGATTTTCAAAGTTTCAAAATTCAAAGGAATGTTCGGAATCAAAAACATTGGCAATGTGTCAGGAAGCTCTCCCATGTCACCAACTGTTCTGATGTCGAGATTCATAAGAACACTAAAGACTGTCAAAGCCACAATCGCAACCAACGGAGAAGGAACTGATTTAGTGACGTATGGAAATAGATAGATGATTCCCAAACCCGCTGCAACCATTGCATAAACTTGCCATCCAGCACCGCTGAATTCTGGCAATTGTGCCATGAAAATCAGAATCGCCAAAGCATTGACAAATCCTGTCATCACTGACTTTGAAACAAAACGAAGCAATGATCCGAGCTTCAAAAACCCAGCAATAATTTGCAATATTCCGGTCAGAATGGTCGCTGCGAGCAAATATTCGAGCCCATGTTCTTTGACTAGCAAAACCATAACCAAGGCCATGGCGCCAGTTGCGGCTGAGATCATTCCCGATCTTCCACCAAAAAATGAAATAACCACAGCAATACAAAATGAAGCATAAAGACCAACCTTAGGATCAACTCCAGCAATAATTGAAAATGCGATTGCTTCTGGAATCAGAGCCAGAGCAACAACTGTTCCAGAAAGAAGATCGCCACGAATATTACCAAACCACTCTTGGCGAATTTTAAGAAAAGACATTAAATTTTATTATTTGAAGATTAATTATTTATTGATTCAGCATTGACGAAAATCTCACACGCTTTTTTGACTAAGTTTCTCACTCTAGAGATGTAAGAAGCTCTCTCAGTAGCCGAAATTATTCCTCTTGCATCTAATAGATTCAAGATGTGAGAAGCTTTCAAGGCTTGTTCGTAGGCTGGAATTGGTAGATTTTTTTCACTCAAATTTTGCGATGTTTTTTCAGCATCAACAAAATGGCGGAATAAAATTTCAGGATCTGAATGTTCTAGAACATAAGCAGAATGCTGTTTTTCACTTTCAAAAAACACATCACCATAAGTGATTTTTTTATCACCCTCAAGTCCATTCCAATTAATATCAAAAATATTATCAACATTTTGAATATGCATGGCAATACGCTCCAAACCATAGGTCATTTCACCTGCCGTCAATTCACACTTGATTCCTCCAACTTGTTGCATGTAGGTGAATTGAGAAATTTCCATACCATTGTACCAAACCTCCCAACCAAGACCAGAAGCCCCAACTGTCGGATTTTCCCAATCATCTTCAACGAATCTAATATCATTATTTTTTGTGTTGATACCGATTGCTTCCAAACTTTTCAAAAATAAATCTTGGATATTTTCTGGAGCTGGCTTGAGCAGAACTTGAAATTGATAATAATGCCCAACTCGATTGGGATTGCGCCCATATCTGGCGTCAGCTGGTCTTCGGCAAGCTTGAGGATAGGCAACATTCCACGGTTTTTTTCCCAAAGCTTTGAGAATAGTTGATGGATGAAGAGTTCCTGCACCAACTTCAATATCTAAGGGTTGAAGCAAAACACAGCCATGTTCTGACCAATATTTTTGCAAATTAAGGATGATGTTTTGAAATGAATGTTGTTTGTTGGTCACTTGATGTTTTAGATTTTGATTTAGAAATTTTCCAGAGAAATGATTTTGGAACAGTCTTTTAAAAGAAAGGTAATCTAATTGGAAAAAACTAAAAAATCAAAAGGAAGATTTGAAAAAATCTGTTGAAATAAACTAGATGGTGACCCCAACGGGATTCGAACCCGTATTCCCACCGTGAAAGGGTGGTGTCCTAACCGTTAGACGATGGGGCCTTAAAAAGGCAGAAGTCAGGAAGGCGCACAATATAAGTTTCGTTTGAGGAAAAAGCAAGAAATTATTCACAATAATCCTAAAAATAGCAGATAAAAAACTATTTATGTGATTGGGTCATGGCATAGGTAGGTTTGAGAGAAGTTTTAGTTAATTAAGATTCTCATACCAAGTTGCGACCAAAACTTATGTTTAAATCGCAACTTGGTATTACTAAATTTCTTCTTGGCCCGAAACATCAAATTTCAAATCAATTTCTCTCCAAGCATCATATTTATCAATGGGCAAATTGCGAATCGGATTGCAGAATTTTAGTGACTTAATGACAATATCTACCGAATTGTGAAATTCCACTTCCAGAGGATCGGAATATCTGTAAAAATCCAAAATCACCACCCGATCAAAATCAATAAACCCTTCTTTTGAGATGGCAATTTGAGCATAAACTTCTGCATTGCTTTTTGCGCCTTCTTGATCAAGGATTTTTTTGTAGCAACGCTTGATTTGACTATGAATATTGAATTTTTCTCGAACCAACAAATCAAGACTCTCAAGAGTATTCTCAGTGAAAAAATATGGATCAGGATCTTCCTCTAAAGGATTATCATCTTCAACTTCCTCAAAATATTCATCTTGGGTCAAATCAAAATCTTTGGGTTTAACTTCTTTTGGCGGCGTTTTATTTTTTTCTTTCTTTTCTTTTATTTTATTGGTCTTGTCGGGCTTATTATTATTTTTCTTTTCTTTGGGATTAGATTTTTTAACCTCTTTTTTAACCTGCTTTTTCTTGACCTCTTTGGGCTTCTTTGGCTCTTTTTTAGCTTCTGCGGGAGGAATAACTTTTTTAGGACTCTTCGGCTCTACTGGAGCTTCTATTTTCTCAACCACTTTGCTCGCACTTTGAGAATTTCCAGCTTTAACCAAGAAGCTAATGGCGATTTTATTGGTTTTTTTCTCTTCAATTGGTGGGTTAGTGTGAAAACTAAAATAGACGATGATTAGCAAGAAACAGTGCAGGAATAGTGAGTAGAATAGATTGCGAATCATTCTTTTTCTATGCCCCCGATAATTCAGTGACCAAAACAACTTGCGTAAAACCAGCAGAATTGATTACTTTGACTGTGTCCATCACCCTTCCATAATCTATTCTTGAGTCAGCTCTGACAAAAATTTTGCTATTAATATTTCTATTAGTGAGTTTCATCAGTTTTTTTGACAAGAAGCGGATTTTAACTTTTTCTTCTTGCAAAAAAATCGTCCCATCATCTTTTATGGAAACTGCGATTGGCTCTTCGCTAATTTGATTGGCCTTTGACGAACCTTTAGGAAGCTCAAGCTCAACACTTCCAGTCATCATTGGCGCTGCAACCATAAAAATGATCAACAAAACCAACAACACATCCACAAAAGGCGTGATGTTGATATCAGACATTGCTGATCTTCTTTTTCGAGAATTATTGTTGTTATTAAATGCCATTTTAATTAATCATTATTTTAAATCCTTCCAAACCTTTTCAGTCGTGAATGGAAGTAATGGAGCAGAAGCTTCACACATAGTCAAAAGAACCGTGTAAAGCGTGTTGTAAGCCTGCATTTTATCTTCATCAATCTCACTTTTCCAAAATCTATTTCTTGATCTTCTGATGTACCAATTATTAAGAACTTCAAAAAATGCCACAAATTCAGCGCATGCAGTTGGCGTGTCATAATCTTGCATGGCAGCATCAATTCCCAAAACAGCAGATTTCAGCTTCGCTAGAATGTAGCGATCCATCAAATTGCTGATTTGTGATGAGTCAGTAATAATCTGTGCTTTGACCCCGTCAGAATTAGCATACAAACAAAAGAAATTGTAAGCATTCATAAGTGGTTTGATCGCAAGACGTAGAGTGTCTTTGATGGCCTTCCCTTCTTTGTCAATTCGCAGTTCCTGACCTTTCATGACCGGCTGTGAAATCATGTAGAAACGCATTGCGTCCGAACCAACTTGGGAGAAAACTTCCATTGGGTCAGCGTAGTTTTTCAATCTTTTGGAGAGTTTTTGAGATTTTTCATCCAAAATCGTTCCATGACAAATGACATTTTTGAATGGTGGACGATTGAAAAGTGCAGTCGATAGAACCATCAAAGTGTAGAACCAACCTCGAGTTTGCGCCAAATATTCAGTGATAAAATCAGCTGGGAAATTTTCTTCAAAATGTTCCTTATTTTCAAAAGGATAGTGGTTTTGGGCAAATGGCATAGATCCTGACTCAAACCAACAATCCAAAACGTCAGTTACACGAACCATTTTCGATTTTCCGCTTGGATCATCAGGATTGACTCGAGTCAAATCATCAATGAATGGACGATGCAAATTGACCTCACCTTTTTCATCAAGAGGCAATCTGCCAAAATCCTTTTTCATGTCCTCCAAACTGCCATAAACATCAATTCTAGGAAAACTAGGATCGTCAGATTTCCAAACCGGAACTGGACAACCCCAAAAACGATTTCGTGAAATTGACCAATCTCGAGCTCCTTCCAACCATTTTCCAAATTGACCATCCTTAATGTTGTTTGGAATCCAATTGATTTCTTGGTTGTTTTTGACCATTTGATCTTTGATCTTGGTCACTTGGACATACCAAGAAGGCACAGCTTTGTAGATCAATGGCGTGTCCGTTCTCCAGCAATGAGGATAATCATGCAGATATTGCTCAGTTTTGAGCCAAGATCCGTCTATTTTAAGATATTTGATGATGTCGTCATTAGTTTCAAAAACCTGCTTCCCCTTAATAGATAGCCCTTCCAAATCAAACATTTCAGAAGTGAATTTTCCACCCTCATCAACTGGACAAAGAGTTGGAATGCCGTTGTTTTTACAAAGAATCTGATCATCTTCACCAAATCCAGGAGCAATGTGGACGATCCCTGTTCCAGCGTCGGTGGTTACAAAATCACCATGAAGAA
>JBLHSZ010000066.1:0-6499 GCA_047627095.1 Rickettsiales bacterium | reverse complement strand
CCATCTTGAAATCTAGCAATCTTTCTAAGGCGAAAAGTGAGAGTTTTTTTATCTCTTGAAATCTTTGCAGATTTAGCAATTAGACCATATTTGGATGAAATTTCATCAGCAGATCCTTCCATCAAGGTGTCAAAAGTCATATTCATTCCAGATGCAGAAATTCCTTTTAGAATGTATGGATTAAGGCTATTGAAAGTTCCCTCCGCACCATATTTTATTTTTCCACCTTTTGGCGCGTCTGGATTTACATAATCAAAATGGGTGAAATTATGAGGATATTCAAGATCGCCAAAAATTGAAATTCCGTGGCGAAAATTAGAATCATTTTTCCCAGCGAAGCTATTGCTAATAAAGAAAAAAATTGTGAGAATGAGCGAAATTTTGTTGAGCATAAATCATTATTGTTTGTAGCCATTTTCATCAGCTCATAAACTGATTAATGACAACACAGAAATTAACAAGAATATCTAAATAAATTCAATGCAAATCATCCGCGATTTTCAAAATATCACTCCAGAACTTCAAAATAGCGTCCTAACTATTGGAAATTTTGACGGTGTTCATCTTGGTCATCAAGAAATTCTAAATAACGCCAAAAGAATTGCCAGTTCTGAGAACCTAAAATCTGCGTTACTCACTTTCGATCCTCATCCACTCAAAATCATTCGTCCTGAATCAAATTTCGATCGTGGACTTTTTTCCTTGTCACAAAAATTAGACTTTTTGAAAAAAAAAGATTTGGTTGATGTGGTTTTTGTCAGCAATTTCGATGAGAGGCTAGCCAATTTATCGGCAGAAGATTTTGTTCGCGAAATTCTAGTTGAGAAGATGAAAATCAAACATTTGATCATTGGTTACGATTTTATTTTTGGAAAAAATCGTGTCGGCGATGCCAATCTATTGCAAAAATTGGCAGGAATCTACAATTTTTCTTTTCATCAAATCGCTGCAAAACATAACCTGGATGGTCAGGTTTTTTCTTCAACCAAAATCAGAAATTTCATTGAAAATGGTGATGTGAAGTCAGCTAAGCAGATGTTGGGAAGAAATTATCAAATTACAGGCTCGATCATCAAAGGTAAACAGATGGCAAGGACCATTGGATTTCCTACTGCCAATTTCTTACCAAAGAAAGATTTGATAAAACCAAAATTCGGGGTCTACAAAGCCAAGGTTCTGATTGATGAAAAAGAATATTCGGCAATCCTTAATTTTGGAGTCAAGCCAACTTTCAAAGCATCAGAACCTCTTTTTGAGGTTCATATTTTTGATTTTGATCACGAAATATACGATAAAGAAATTATTGTGGAATTGATCGATTTTGTTCGCGAGGAAAAGAAGTTTTCTGGAATTGAAGAATTGAAGGGGCAAATCCAAAAAGATGTTAAAAGAGTAATGGGAAATTAGTGATGAATTGTTGTTTTTTAACTGATAATACTAATAATCCTCTGCTTCGCCCATAATTCACAATTAGTAACCAATAAATTATTTTAAATCATGTCTCAAAATCATATTTCTGACTTACTCAAAGTTGTTTTCGTTCCAATTCACAAAGAAGGAATCAAGTTCATTATTATTTTTGCTGTTGTCACTATCATTCTTGCCATGATACACAACACTCTTGGAACCATTGGTTTGGTTCTTACTTTATGGTGCGTTTTCTTTTTCCGTGATCCAGCAAGATTCACACCAGCTGGTGAAAATTTGATCATCAGCCCTGCAGATGGAGTTGTCAATTTGATCGAAGAAAATGCTCTTCCTCCAATTGAACTTGGTCTTGAAAATGCTGAGTGGACAAAGATCAGTGTATTTTTGAATGTTTTCAATGTTCACGTTAATCGCGCACCAATTTCTGGAAAAATCACTCAAGTCAAATACCAACCAGGTAAGTTTTTCAGTGCCAACCTACCGGATGCTAGCACCCACAATGAAAGAAATTCTGCCGTTGTTGAAACTAAAAATGGCGAAAAAATTGTTTTCGTTCAAGTTGCTGGCTTAGTCGCTAGACGTATCGTTTCAACTTTGAAAGAAGGTCAAGAAATTGAAGCTGGTGACAGATATGGAATTATCCGCTTCGGAAGCCGTGCTGACATCTATTTGCCAAAAACTACTGATGTAAAAATCTTAGTTGGACAAACAATGGTCGGCGGCGAAACTGTTATTGCTGAACTTAAAAAATAATATTTTCATAAGTCTCCGTCTTAAGCACCAAAAATTATCCCTATTTTTCACTTTGTCATCCTCGCATAGGCGGTTATCCACAAGATCTACACTGAAAAATCCGAAGATGATCTAAGGATTCTTCGGATCCCCGCCTAAGCTAGGACGACAAAGAAAGAAGTTGGGTTGCTAACTTTTATCTTTAAAAACCTCAAAAAAATGACAAAATCAACTAACCAAATCGAGCTTGAAATATCTGGACTTTCCAATCTTGGACAAGGATTTGCATTTCAAGAAAGTGCCAACAAAAAAAAGAAGAAAATTTTTGTCTCCAAAACCATGATTGGTGACAAAATCACTGCTCAAATCATTAAAGAGAAAAGCAAATTTATCCTCGCTAATCTCGTAAAGATAAACTTTGCTAGTAAGAATAGAATTAAGGCTCCTTGCATTCATTTTGATGATTGTGGCGGATGTTCATTGCAGCATTTAAATACTGATTATTACCAAGATTTTAAACGTAAAATTCTTACCGAGACTTTTTCACGTGATGGAATTGATTTTAGAGGTGACATTGAGTGGAACTTTATTCCTGCGGGAATGAGAAGAAGAGTCAATTTCCAAGTTGATCAGAATAACCGCCTTGGTTTTTTCAGGGAAAATTCCAATGATGTGGTCAAAATTGATGATTGTTTAATTTTAGAAAAAGATATTTCTGGTCTAATTTCACCATTGCAGAATTTAATCCAAAAAATAGAGCTTAAAATTTCTCAAATTTTTGTCACCAAATTCGACAATGGTTTAGCTATTATTCTTCAAACCGATGATGCTCCGGACATTGAAAATAATGATCTTCTCATTGAATTTGCTAAAGAAAACAACATCATCAGCTTGGCTTACAAAATTGGGGACAATTACAATTTGATTTACCAATCTCAAATTCCTCAGCTTTTCTTCGGCAACATTAAGATCGATTCTGAAGCAGATATTTTCTTGCAAGCAACTAAGAAAGGTCAAGACATCATCATCGGTGCGATCAATGATTTGGTTGCTGCTGTTCAGAAAAAACAGCCAACAAAATCTTTAAATGTAGTTGATCTTTATTCTGGAATTGGAACCTACAGCTTTGCGGCTCTCGCGATGAATCCAAAATTGAAAATCAAAGGGTTCGAAGGTGTGGATTCAATGATCAATTCTTTGAATAAGAATGCTGTGAAAAATGAGATACAACACAGTCTACAGGGAATAGTTAAAGATTTGGTTCGAGAACCACTTTTGGCAGGAGAACTTCAAGGAAAACAATTAGTGATCATCAATCCTCCTAGAAATGGCGCATTGTCACAAACAAGACAAATTGCAAAATCAAAGGTGAACAACATCATCTACATTTCTTGCAATCCTGCAGCTTTTGCAGTTGATGCCAAAGTTCTTTTAGAAGATGGCTACAAAATAACTCAAATCAAAGCGATCGATCAATTCGTTCACTCGTCTCATTTGGAGTTGGTTGCAGTTTTCGAGAAAGTTTAGACACTGCTAGTTAATTAATTTAATTGCAGATTTTTTAATAAAAATACGGGAAAGATACGTTTTAACTAATTAACTATTTTTAATCAAATCCTTACGCCTTTCTTTGGTGATTTGAATCGCCTTTTCAAATCGCCATTGGTCGATATTTTTGTGATGCCCTGAAAGCAAAATATCTGGAACCTGACGATCTTTCCATATTTGTGGTTTGGTGTAATGTGGATATTCCAAAAGATTTTCGAACTTACTGCCCTCACCACTGCCGAAACTTTCTTCTTTTAACGAATCATCACCACCCAAAACTCCATTCAAATTTCTGACAATAGCATCAAGCATGACCATTGCCGGAAGTTCTCCTCCTGACAAAACATAGTCACCAACAGAAACTTCTTCAATTTGATATTCTTCCAAAACTCTTTCATCAATTCCTTCATACCTTCCACAAATGATCGATATTTCTTTTGATCCACTCAAATCAATTGCCATTTGTTGGTCAAAAACTTTTCCACGCGGTGAAGGATAAATTATTTTGGAATCTTGAGGATTTTCGATACTAGCTTCAATAGCTTCACCCAGAACATCTGCACGCATCAACATTCCTGATCCACCGCCAAAAATTGTGTCATCAACGGTTTTTCTTTTCCCCAAACCCCATTGACGAATGTCAATAATTTCCAACTCCCAAACACCCTTCTTCAAAGCATCTCCCACAATCGATTGGCCCAAAATTCCAGGGAACAAGTCAGGAAAAATAGTGAATATTTTGATGATTAATCGGGGATTTGGTTGGTTCATTTTAAGGAATTATTTAAAGATAATTTCTAATTCTAACAAACGCGCCACCGGTGTCGCGTTTGTTAGAAAAGTTAAAGCCTTCTATTTGGGGGCTCTATTTATTTTCATCAGTATCTAAAGCTTCAATAATATCAGGAAGATCAAAAACCAAATAACCATCAGAAATGTTAACTTCTGGAAAAGTTTCATTAGTAAATGCAAAGTCGCTGATCTTATTTTTAGAATATTTTTCATCAGAGAATTTGATTTCAACCAAACCTCCGGCACCAAAATCATTGACTGCTTCTACTTTGCCAATTTTCTTTTTTTTCAGATCAAAAACCTCCAGACCAATCAAATCACAATAGAAAAACTCATCATCATCGGATTTTATTAAATCTTCTTTTTTGACGAACAATTCAGTATTTCGCAAAGCTTCTGCAGAATTGCGATCTTCCGACCCTTCAACCTCTCCGATAAACAAATCATTATTGGCGCTAGGAATGTGTCTGATTATTTTTATTTTGATCGCATCACCTTGGACGGTAAAAATATTTTTAGAATATTCTTCAATATCAAAAGGGTTAGAAGCAAAACTCATGATCTTGACCAATCCTTTGATTCCATGAGCTGAAGTGATTTTGGCAATAGAAATGTTTTCCATTTTAAACTCGGTTTTTATTAGCAATATTTTGCAAGATACTATTTACGAAAGTGACCTGTTTGGCATCGTAGAAACATGCAGCCAGATCAACATATTCACTGATGACAACCTTGGTTGGAACGTCTTTCATGAATTTGAGTTCAAAGGTAGCAAGACGCAAAATTGGCAAAATCAAATCTGCCAAATCTTCTATTTTCCACTCACCTTTCAAAAAAGGAGTTATTTCATCATCGATTTTGTCTTGAGCCAACATAAAGCCAGAAAGCAAAGATTCTAGTAAGTCACTGTCTATTTTATCGGCGTAAGATGAGCTTTCTTCACTCTCAACTAGAAAATAATTATCAACCAAATTTTTTGACAAAATATCAATTGGCTTTTTCTTTTGATAAAACTCATATTGGTAGAAGCTTTGAACTGCGATTAACCTACTCAAGAAACGCTTTGGTAAATTTTTATTTTTCATTTATTTTGTTTAAATAATTAGTAGTTAATGACGCTGACCACATCGAGATTTTTTACATCTTCAATCATCTTTACATAGGCATTTTTTGTGTCGGTTTTGGTAATGACTCCGATCAGAATACCCCCGGGAATGGCATCACCATCTCCTGATGTGAACACCATATCTCCAACCCGCACTAAATGATCTTTTTGCAAATACAAAATTTTCATCAAATCACTGTTATTTCCAGCCAATATTCCTTTGGCTTTTGATCCTAGAATCACAACTGGAATACGAGAATTTATGCTAGTTGCAAGCAGAACGCGCGATTTGTTTTCACTGACCTGCTCAATCCTTCCCACCAAAGCACTGCTTCCAATGACGATATTGCCCTCTTTTATTTGATAATTCTCACCAGCATCAATAAAAATATTGCGACTAAATATTTGATTTGGCTTAGCAAGAAGATGAGCAATAACAAATTGGCTACTTTTTGGTGAAACGTATCTAATTGTTTCTTTTATTTTTTGATTTTCTTGAAGAACATTAAGACTTTTAACGTAAATAGATTTGAGTTCTTGATTTTCCTTTGTCAGCGCAATGTTGTATTTTTGAATTTTCATTAACTCTTGAAAGTTAATCGCCACATCAACAATAGCATTAAAAGGAGCTGAAACAATTCTGGCAATTGGGGTAGAATATCCCACGATTGCCATTGAAAAGTTGTTGGTTATTTGAGGATTTATTTTAGAAGTAATTAATAGAACAAAACAAAGTATTGCGAATAAAGGCACTTCGATATTTTGAACTGCACGCCTAAAATTATGGTAGGCAAAGAAATTGGTTTTGGATCTTTTAGGTTCTAAATAATTCTTAAACATTGTGATTCAAACTAGTCTTGTCTGAACAAAACAGCTCTAAACATTTTCATATTT
>JBLHSZ010000065.1:0-6778 GCA_047627095.1 Rickettsiales bacterium | reverse complement strand
CTCCAGAGTGACTAATCATTCCAACTCCAATAACTGAAATTTTCGCAATATTTTCATCAACTTTTAGTTTCTCATATTTCAAAGAATCTTCTACTGAACTAATTGCTGATTTTGCTCTTTCTAATTCCTCGCTTGGAAGAGTAAAGGTGATATCGACTAATTTACCATCGGCACTGATATTTTGCACAATCATATCTACATTGATTTCTTTGTCGGCAAGAGCACCAAAAATAGAAGATGAAAGACCAGCATGATCGGGCATTCCAACTAATGTTATCCTGACATCATTTTTGCTGTAGCTAATTCCTGTAATTAAACGTTTTTCCATAATTTCCTCGTTACTTACTAAAGTTGTTCCCGGATTGTCCGAAAAGGTTGATAAAACTTGCACTCTTACATTGTGAGCCATTGCCATAGCAACAGATCTTGTTTGTAAAATTTTAGATCCAGAATAAGCCATTTCTAGCATTTCTTCAAAAGAAACTTGATTTAATTTTCTAGCTTTATCGGTAATTCTTGGGTCAGTTGTATAAACTCCCTCTACGTCAGTATAGATATCACATCTATCGGCTTTTATTGCGGCTGCAATTGCAACAGCAGAAGTGTCAGAACCACCCCTTCCTAATGTGGCAATACGATTGTCTTTTTCAGAAAGTCCTTGAAAACCAGCAACAACAATGACGTCATATTCTTGAAGAGCTTCTAGTAGTTTTTTACTGTCAATTTTATCAATTCTAGCTTTGCTAAATACATTGTCAGTGTGAAGAGGTATTTGCCAACCTAGAAATGACCGAGCTTTAAATCCGTCACTTTGAAGCTGTAGAGCCAATAAACCTGAGGTCGTTTGTTCTCCCGTAGCAACAATTGAATCATATTCTGCAAGAGCCTGTTTGCTTTGTAAGTCTGAAACTTGATTGCAATATTCTACTAATTGATTTGTAACTCCAGACATTGCAGAAACTACGACCACAACTTTATTTCCTAAATCAATTTCTTTTTTAACTTTTAAAGCGACTTTTTTAATTCGGTCAATATCACCTACTGAGGTTCCGCCGAATTTTTGAACTATTAAAGACATTTTGATGTTTTATTTTGAAAAATTCAAAGCGCGAGAATTTTATTAATTGAAATATTTTGATCAATAGCAAATTGCCAAATCTAAGAAATAAGTTTTTCTATGTCAGCAATAGATTTTGCTGAGATATTTGATGAATCATTGTCCGAAACATTCAGAGAGTTTTTTTCAACTATCTGAATAGCAGAATTAATTATGCTAGATTTTAATTCTCTAATTGCCTTATTTTCCGCCGTTTGAATTCTTTCTTTGCTCAAATGAGTTCTTTTCTTAATTTCCTCTTCTAGAGATTTTTTTGAATCTTCTAAAAGTTTTTCTCCTTCTAATTTAGCATCTTCAATCAATTTCTGACAAAAACGCAAGGAGGTTTCATATTGAACTTTGGAGTCGGCAAGTATTTTTTCCGCTTGATTTTTGATGTCCTGAGCTTGAGAAATTTGGTCAGAAATCTTTTTTGATTGACCATCAATGGCGCCAATTATTTTTGGTACAGCATATTTTAGCATTAGAAGCACGAATGCCAAGAATGACATTGTAAGCCAAAATTTAGGATCTAAGAAAATCATATTTTTTGAATTTAATTAATTTTGTTTGTAAAAAATTTACCACTTATCTCATTGGCCAAAGTTTCGATAGCTTGCTTACGATCAACTTCTAATCCTTCTTTAAAATTTATAATTTCCTTTTTTGATTCTTCAGAAATTTTGATAATTTTTTCTCTCAAATTGTGCAAATCCTTCTCTTTTTCAATTCCAGCCTGTTTTATGAATTGGTCAATAGTAGTTTTGTATTGAGAAGCTGAGGTTTCTTTTAGGTTTTTGGCTGTTGAAGATATTTCATCAATCTGCTCCTGAAGCTTAAAAGCGATAGAATTGTTTTTTTCAATACCATGATTTCTTGTTTGAAGAATATCCCTGATTCTTGGTAGAAAAACTCTACTCATAGCGATATATAGAGCGCCAAAGCATATTGCTAACCAAAATATTTGGGATATGAATGATGTTGGATCGAATTGAGGCATGATAATATTAGGGATTATGAATTATAGATCATGAGCTGAGCTAAAAAACTATTTAGCCGCAACTCATGATTTATTGGTCTTTTAAACTTAAGCAAACAATACCAAGAATGCCAAAAGAACAGCAAAAATACCCATTGCTTCTGCCAAACCAACTGCGATATAGATATATTTTTCGATCTTAGCTGCAGCTGAAGGGTTTCTAGCAAGGCTATTGAAGAAAGCAGCAAAGATGTTTCCGATAGCGATTGCTGCTCCTGCCATGCCGATTGAAAGTAAGCCAACGCCGATATATTTTAAAGGTAGAAGTTCCATAGTTTTAAAAAATTAAAATTAATAAAAAATTTGTTCAACTCGATTTCATATCTTAACTAAAATTTCCTCAAAATTGATTTTATCAATTTTGTTTAAGATATTAATATTGTCGAAGCAAATGCTGGTTTAATGCTGTTTTGTTGTTTCACCCAAATAGGCGCAAACTAAAACTGCAAAAATATATGACTGTAAAATGGCGACAAATAATTCAAATCCCGTCATCACAACTGCGAAAATAAAAGGTAGAATACCTGCAATACCAAAAGATATAGCTCCCAAGCTGACAACGAATCCTGCCACTACTTTTAAAAGTACGTGTCCAGCAACGATATTAGCGAAAAGTCTGACGGATAATGTGATTGGTTTAATCAAGAATGAGAAAAACTCGATAAGAAAAATTAGAGGGGCCATTAGTTTTGGAACACCTGACGGTAAGAACATATGTAAAAATCCACCAAAGCCATTTCTGACGATTGCAAAAATTGTTATGGTCAAGAAAGCAACCATAGCTAGAGCGAAAGTAACTACTAAATGACTAGTAACGGTGAAACTGTAAGGAGTCATTCCTAAAACGTTACACAATAAGATAAAAATAAATAGGCTGAAAATAAGAGGGAAAAATTTGTTTCCTTCATTACCAATACTGGTTTTAACCATATTTAGAATAAATCCGTACATGGATTCAGCAATTACTTGCAATCTAGATGGTATTAAAGATTTTTTTCTAGTAGCAAAAATCATAAACAGGACAATGAAAAAAGTGCTCAAAGCCATGTATAGTGATGAATTTGTAAAGCTGATGTCAAATATTCCAATTTTTAAGTCAAATATTTTGCTTATTTCAAACTGATCAAGAGGACTATTTTTTTCGTTAGATTCTGCGGACATTGAAAATATTTAGGGAGGTTGTTCAAAGTGCGGGCAATTCTTCTAAAAGAGTAAGAAAAGTCAAGATAAATAATGGTCTATTTTGCAATTTTCTTTCTGTTCTTTCTGCTTAAAAAATACAATTTTAAGCAGAAAGAAAATAGTGGGTTAGTCTTTGCAAGGTTTACAGATGAATTTTCTTGCAAAATAGTCTGCTGAAATTTTTCCACCGCCGAATACTAAGGTTGTCGATAATAAGAAAAACCAATAGAAATGTTCTGGGTTTTGGAAAACTAGAAGCTGAATAACTAAGGTCATTACAATTAAGGGTAGGGCGGCTAATCTAGTAAAAAGTCCTAGAGCTAAGAAAACTGAACATCCGATCTCAAAGATAATTGCCGAATAGGCAGCAAAAATCGGAGAAATTATTGGTAGTGCATATTCATATTCAAAGAGAAGGATGGTGGTATCTATATTGGATATTTTTGTTAATCCGCCTTTAAGAAAAATATTTGCGATCCACAATCTGATTACCAAGAGCAATAATGGAGCGATGTATTTCTCTAAAATGATTATTGATGTATCATTGATAATTTTAATATTTTTGCAGAGATTTTGCATTTTCTCACATTTATTGGACATAATGAAATTTATATTGATTAATAAGGTTGAAGATTTAGAAATATTTCGATAGAAAAAAACCAATTATAATTACTTACAAATTTAATTTTGCAATGTTTAAAAAGTTAATAATAACCTCATTTTTTTTGATACAAAGCAATGCTTTGCTTGCGCAAGAGCTAAAAGGAAAATTTGTTGATTGGAGCATTTTTGTCGATAATTTTGGTGGTAAGAAAATTTGCTATATGAGCTCTATTCCGATCAAAAAAGATGGAGATTATTATCGTCGGGGCGAACCTTATTTTTTAGTTACCAACTCAAATAACAATATCGACGAGATCACCATTTCCTCAGGATACGTTTATAAAGAAGCCTCGGAAGTTGAGCTTTCATTTGGTCTCAAAAAATTCAGTAGCTTTACCTATAAAAACCTATCTTGGGCAAACAGTAAAACTGATGATATCGACATCATTAAAGAGATGAGGATAAATTTGGATGTTGTGGTTAGGGGGGTTAATCAAAAAAATGAATATTCCAGTGATACATATTCTTTGATTGGCTTTAAACAAGCATTCAGAAAGATGAAAGAATTGTGCCAATAAAATCTATTTTTTAATCTTCTTAAGATACCTCATATAGCCCAGCACAAGAGCAAGACATATAATAAGACAAATAATTATGATTAGGTGTAAAAGTTCTTTGATTTGATCCTGGTTTTCTCCGATAAAAAATCCCAAATAAGTCAAGATTGTTACCCATATTGCTGATCCTGAAAAAGTATAGAAGCAGAATTTCTTAAAGTTCATTCTGGCGATTCCAGCAGGAATTGATATGTAATGGCGAACCCCAGGGATAAGTCTTCCTGTGAATGTTGAAAAAGAACCATGCTCATTGAAGAATTTTTCAATTGCGATAATGGTTTTCTCTTTCATGAAAAAATACTTACCGATTTTTAGTATGATTGGCCTGCCGCAATAAATCGCTAGATAATAGTTAAATATTGCTCCGAATAGATTTCCAACCACTCCAATAAATATAACTAAATAGATATTAAATTTTCCTGCAGAAGCTGCAATTCCAGCCGGAAGCATGATTATTTCACTTGGGATGGGAACAAAGGTGCTTTCTAAAAACATTCCAATAAAAATTCCCAAATAGCCAATTTTATCAACCAAAAGAACTAAATAATCTAAGGTTAATTGAAAATAATTTACGAGAATTTCCATTGTGTTTATTTAAGGAGTTTTTTCACAAAAGAGGCGATAGAATCTTTTTCTGATTCACTTTGATTTGTGGGGGAGTTGACTAGATTGATGATTCTTTGGTAAGTTTCGTTCAGATCTTCATTGATTAATACGTGATCATATTCATCAAAATGACTCATTTCATCTTTAGCTTTTTGCATTCTTTTTAAAACCACTTCTTCACTATCTTCAGCTCTGGTTTGAAGTCTTTTATGAAGCTCTTCCATTGAAGGAGGGAGAATGAAAAGGCTTACAACCTTCTGTTTGTCAAATTTATCAGTAACCTGCCTAGCGCCCTGCCAATCTATATCAAATAGAACTGAATTATTGTTATTTAGTTGTTTTTCAACTTCTTGTTTTGGAGTTCCGTAATAATTATCAAAGACCTTCGCGCTTTCTAAAAATTCATTGTTTTTTAGCATTTCCTCAAAATAATTTTTAGGAATGAAAAAATAATGAGTGCCATCGATTTCTGATTGTCTGGGAGATCTTGTTGTTGCTGAAACTGATAGTTTTATGTTGGCGTTGTTTTTGACCAACATCTTGCAAAGAGTTGATTTTCCAGCTCCGGAAGGGGAGGAAATGATGATTAACAAAGGGGAGGTTGACATGAGTAAGTTAGTGATAAGTTATAAATTATGAATGATGAGTGTTTTTATTGCTCATTATTCATAATTCATTACCCATAGTTATTTAATTACTCGTCTTTAACTAGAGCGATATCTGGAGCATCAATTGCTTTCATGCCAACAACATGATATCCAGAATCAACGTGAAGAACTTCACCAGTAACTCCTGATCCAAGTTCGCTCAATAAGAAAACGCCAGAACCGCCAACATCTTTCAAATCAATATTTCTTTTTAATGGAGAATTATACTCGTTCCATTTGAAAATATAGCGGAAATCACCAATTCCACTTGCAGCAAGAGTTTTAACTGGTCCAGCAGAAATTGCATTGATTCTGATATTGTCTTTTCCACAATCTGCAGCTAGATATCTAACGCTGGCTTCTAAAGCTGCTTTAGCAACACCCATAACGTTGTAGTGAGGAACAACTTTTTCAGCTCCATAATAGCTCAAAGTGATAACTGATCCACCGCCAGCGGCTTTCATTAATTTTTCACCAGCTTTACAAACCGCAACTAAAGAATAGCATGAAATATTCATGGTATTAGCAAAGTTAGTTGGAGATGTGTCAAGGAATCTTCCACGAAGTTCATCTTTGTCAGAATACGCTACGGCATGAACTATGAAATCTAGTTTTCCCCATTTTTTCTCAAGTTCAGCGAAAACAGCATCAATAGATGATTGGTCTGTAACGTCACAAGGCAGGATTATGTCCGATCCAAGTGAATGCGCTAGAGGTTCAACTCTTTTTTTTAAGGCCTCACCTTGATATGTAAATGCCAATTCAGCACCGTATTTTTTTGCTTCTTGAGCGATTCCCCAAGCGATTGAGCGATTATTTGCAACGCCCATAATTAAACCTTTTTTTCCTTGTAAGACTGTCATTATGTTAAAAATTTATTGTTAGTAATTAAAGGTGAGTAGTTAATTTAAGAATAAAGCCAAGATATTTTTTGTTTGTTTTCTTCTTCAAAAATATTGATTTTTTCTTGTTTTTGTAAAGTCAGTCC
>JBLHSZ010000064.1:0-7110 GCA_047627095.1 Rickettsiales bacterium | reverse complement strand
ATTACTCCTCTTAGTCATGATCTGCTCTTCAATATTGCCTCCGCCTCGCCAAGAGATGGATTTGTGATTACTGGTGGCATTAAAGCAGAATTTAAGAACGGCACCAAAGAATTGAATAAAATCTGGAATTCAGTTTTCATCGTCAACAACCACGCTCAAATAGTCCAAAGCTACGAAAAAAATCACTTAGTTCCTTTTGGAGAATATGTTCCTTTCGCTGATCAATTGACATTCATTTCAAAAATCACCAATGGAGCGCTGAATTTCAGTTCAGGTAGTGGATTAAAAACCATCAAACTAAACAATAAAATTCCAAGTTTCAGTCCACTAATTTGCTACGAGGCGATTTTCTCAAATAATATTATTGATCGAAATAATCCTCCAGAATTTTTATTAAACGTCACCAACGATGCCTGGTTTGGAACAAGCTCAGGTCCGTACCAACATTTTGACATGGTTAGAATGCGTTCAGTTGAATATGGTCTTCCGACTATTAGGGTTGCAAATAGTGGGATTTCTGGATTAATCAATCCATTGGGAGAGGTTATTGCGATGGTTCCTTTGAATAAAAAAGGAATTGTTGATGTGATGTTGATGAAAAATTTACCGGAAACATTTTATGGGAAATTTAGCAATAAGCCTTTTTTCTTACTCGGGTCTTTTCTTTTGTTGATTGTTTTGATAAAGAAAAGGAAAAACTCCTAAATCATTAACATTCTATTTCTAAGCGGCAGATGAGTCTAGATTTAACTTTCTCCGATCACCCATAATAGGAAGCGATGTTAAATCAATTTTAGTCACCACAGATAAAGACTGTATTTTTTGAGATAACAGCAAAAAAAAGCGCTTAAACAAATAAATGTTTAAGCGCTTTTTTAATCTAAATTCTGTCCGAATTATATAGTTCGATTAGCTATTTTCAGCTAAGAATTTTTCATATTCATCTTCACTCATCGCATCATCCAAATCAGATCTATTGGAAGTTCTGATTTTGATCAACCAACCATTTCCATAAGTGTCGTTATTGACATGTTCTGGAGCTGAAGAAAGTGAATCATTGATTTCAACAACTTCACCTGAAACTGGAGAATAAACGTCACTAGCAGATTTTGAAGATTCAACCACAACCGCAGCGTCACCTTTGCTGTATGAAGTTCCAACTTCTGGCAATTCTACATAAACCAACTCACCAAGAGCCTCTGCAGCATGCTCAGTAATTCCAACAGTGGCGATATCGCCTTCGATTTTTATCCACTCGTGATCTTTTGTGTATTTTGTAGTCATATTTTGAAGTTTTTTATTATTAATAAATTATTTACGAATTGTTATTTTTTAGCAGATTTAGTTTTTGCAGCGACAAAAACTGGTGAACAAATCACGGCAGAAATCTCACGATCTCTAACCACAATTGAAACCAAATCATCTTTCTTAAAAGTAGCATCAACATATCCTTGTCCAATTGAAGCTTTCAAATTTGGAGAAAATCCACCACTAGTCAAAATACCGATTTTTTTGCCATTTTTTCTGATTTCACTATTCTCTCTAGCGATACCACGCTCAAGCAATTTGAATCCGAATCTTTTTTTCTTAAGACCAGAAACTCCATTGGCTCTTTGCTCTAAAATTGTTTTAGAGCCATTAAATCCATTATGCTCTTTGGTGATTACCCAAGAAAGGGCTGCTTCAACCGGAGTTGTTTGCTCATCCAGATCATGACCATAAAGTGGGTATCCCATTTCTAAACGAAGAGAATCTCTAGCACCAAGACCGATTGGTTTTACCGCTTCATTTTCACAAAGCTTCAACCAAAAAGCAGGAGCTTTATCATTTTGGATACTGATTTCAAAACCATCTTCTCCAGTATAACCAGCTCTGCTGATGAAAATTTCATCACCAGTTTTTAGTTTTATTTGAGCAATATTCATGTAAGGCAATCCAGCAAGATCTTTGTCTTCAACCAAACCTTGCAAAGCTTCTTGAGCTTTTTCACCTTGAACGGCGATCAATGATCGATCAGCAAGTTGAGTAATAGTTATTTGAGCTGGCAAATGTTGCTTCATCCAAGTAATGTCTTTTTCTTTGCATCCAGCGTTAATAACCACGAAAAATTTCTTCTCTTCAAGTCTAGTAATAATCAAATCATCAATGATTCCACCATTGTCATTAGTCATGACAGTGTATTTTGCCAAAAGATTTGGAACATTAACAAAAGAAGTTGGGGTGATTGTTGAAAGATACTCAGCAACGCCCTCACCTTCAAGAATAACTTGTCCCATGTGAGAAACATCAAATAAACCAACATTTCCGCCCCTAACCCACTCATGCTCTTTTAGCATGCCTTCAGGATATTGAACTGGCATGTCGTAGCCAGCAAATTCAACCATTTTCGCACCTTGTGCACGATGAGTTTGATTCAAAGATGTTGTTTGCATATTTATTTTTCTTTAGAAGTTGGAAAGTCAGAAGCTGGAATTGCTTCTTGATTTTGCTGATTAATGATTTTGTCGATTTCAAGTTCGTTTGAATTGTTCATCTTGGAAGAAATCAAAGCTAAAACTAGACAATTTAGCATGAAAAGTCCTGCTAAAATCATTGTGATTTTAGTCAAAAGATTCGCCGATGATTTTGATGACATCACTGAGTTTATGCCTCCAGATCCGCCACCACCAATTCCACCCAATGAATCACCGTCAGATTTTTGGATAAGAACCAAAACAATCATCACCAAAGCAATAACAATTTGTAATATTAGTAAAAAAACTTGTAGATTTTCCATCGATTTTTAATTGAAAGGTTCCTTAAAAAATAGCGGCGCAGGATAATTTATTAAATCTAATCTCTCAAGTTATTTTTAGAAAAACAACCCAATAAACACAACTACATCCTATTATTTGATATCTGACGAGAAATCCTTACGCCACACCAAACGTAAAGCATTTAGAATCGCCAACACATCAATGATTTCTTGCAAGATTGCGCCTTCAACCGGGTTAATAAGACCTAGGCCAGCAAAAATCATACCAACAATACTAAGGGCCATCCCGCCGATAGCACTTTGTAAGGCAATCTTACGAACATCCTCACTAAGATGAATCAGATCATCAACTCTTGCCAAACTTCTTTCCATGATCACAGCTTTAGCAGCCTCACCGGTGACAATATTATGCTGGCCAAATGCCAATCCGACAGTTGCCGCTGCTAAAGCTGGAGCATCATTAATTCCATCTCCCATAAAAAGAGTTGGAGCTTTATTGGTTTCTTGCCTAACGATTTCCAGTTTCTGCTCAGGGCTTTGTGAAGCATATATATTTTTTATATCAAAAAGATTCGCCAAATATTGAACTTCTGATTCCCGATCGCCGGAAACCAGCATTATTTTTTTAAAATTATGATTTGGAGCCAAGTGATTGATGAATTTTTTACCTGATAAAACGGGCTGATCATGAAATATCAACAAAGCTGCAATCTCCTGATTAAATACTATCACACATTCCAATCCTGAATTGTTTTTTGGAAAAAAATCTAGATTTAATTTTAGTGTTTCATTATCAGATTTAATGATTTTATTTCTGGAAGTAACAAAAATTTCTTTGTCACCAACATGACCTCTCAAGCCCTGACCCGGTATTTCACAAATATCTTTGACTGCCAACAGATCAATATTTCTTTTCTTGGCAAAAGCAGTTATTGCGCTTGCTAATGGATGACGAGAATATTGTTCCAAACTTGCAATAAGTTGAATTATTTCATTTTCATCAACATTTTTTGCAAGAAATATTTTCGTTAACTCTGGCTCTCCAGCCGTTAAAGTTCCAGTTTTGTCAAAAATTGCCGTAGTGCAAATTGGCAATTGCTCCAATATCGTCGGGTCTTTTATGATAATTCCATTTCTTGCTGCGACTGATATAGCGCTAATGATAACAATTGGAATAGCAATCAAAAGCGGGCAAGGTGTCGCCACTACCAGAACCGACAAAAATCTCATTACATCACCACTCAAATACCAAGTGAGACAGGCAAAAAGAAGTGCAAATGGTCCAAAAATAGCTCCAATCTGATCTGCCAACCTTCGCAATTTAGGTCTTTTATTTTCTGCATCTTGCATCACCTGCATGATTTTAGAATATCTGGAATCAACAGCTAATTTTTCAGCTCTGACCACCAATAGATTTTCACCATTAATAGATCCGGAAAGAATCTTTGACCCAATTGTTTTTGAAAGGCGATAAGGCTCTCCGGTAAGATATGACTCATCCATGGTTCCATTTCCTTCACAAACAACACCATCAATTGGTGATGTTTCAAATGGATAAATAACAATCAAATCACCAATATTTATCTCGCCAATTTCAATGTCTCCAATTTGGCCATTATTTTTTATGTGAGCAATGGTAGGCATTCTCTTAGCAAGAGCCTCGAGTGCGAAGGAGGCTTTTTTTCCAGCATAAATTTCTAGAAATTGGCCACTAGCAAGCATCAAAACGATAAGATCTGCAGCAAGGAATTGTTTGAGGTAAATTGCCGTAACAAGAGCAATTACAGCCAATAAATCAGCACCCAAATCGCCTTTTATGGTTTTGACAATGATTTGTGTCAACAGTGGTAATCCGCCAATTAATATGGCAAAAAGGAGGGGGATATTAGCGATTGAGAATATCGCCAAATGGTCTTGATCTACAAAAACTATTTTTATGAATATGTGTAAAATTGCGCCAATAAAAGAAATTGCCGTCAAAAAACCATACCATAAAAATAGTTTTTTCATGAAGTTTTTTTAGTTCATCTCTGGATCGATCCAAGAGATATTTCCATCTTTACGGTTATAAACCACGTTCAATCTACTATTGTCAGAATTGATAAACACAAGAGCTGGAAGATCAGCTAGGTTCATTTTCATGATAGCTTCTTGAACTGAAAGTTTTTCGATATTAGTATTTTTTTCAGTGACAATATTGAGTTTTTCATCAATGTTTGTTTCAAGGACTTCTTCTTCAGCTTCCTCCAAATCAAGATATGGATCAGCAGAAATAGTGTATTTCAAAGCGTCATAGCCTTTTTCGTTCAACTCAACATTTTTCAAACCACCTCTTTCTCTGCGATAATTTTTGATTTTTCTTTTATACCTACGAAGTTGCTTTGCAGCTCTTTCCATAGCCTCATTAAAACATCCATAAGGGTCAGCAGCAGTTCCGTCGCTTTTGATGACGATACCTTTTTTCATACCTTCGTTGATAACGACATTGGCATAAAACGTGTTATTTTGTTTAGAAAAATGCACATCAGCATTTATTGCTGTGTCGAAATATTTTCTAACTTGCTTTTCTAGATTTTCTTTGGCGTGAATTGTTAGTGCGTCGCCCACTTCCATATTTGATCCTAAAACTCTGATGTCCATAAATTGAATTAAATTAAGATTAATAAAATATAAATTAGATACTTTCTAGATTAGTTAAAAAGTCCCTAAAAATATGAAGATATCATCAATGAGATAAAGAATAGATCACAAAAGATCCTATTTTAATCTGAACAAGGTTGTGGAAGGTCAGATCAAAAACTAAAGTTGATTCATTACAAATTGAAGAATTCCTCCTGATCTATAATATTCAATTTCATTGCTAGTGTCAATGCGACATAGCAATGTTGTTTCAACTTTTGATCCATCTTGGAAAGTTATTATACATGCAAGCTCTTGTTTAGGCTTTAGATCGTCATTTATTCCTAGAATCTCAACTGTTTCGAAACCGGACAATCCTAATGTCTTTCTGTTCTCACCATTTTTAAATGTAAGAGGAAGAACTCCCATTCCGACCAAATTTGAACGATGAATTCTCTCAAAACTCTCAGCAATAACGGCTTTAACACCCAAAAGGAATGTTCCTTTTGCAGCCCAGTCCCTTGAAGATCCCGTTCCATATTCTTTTCCTGCAAAAATTACCAGTGGAGCATTTTGTTTTTTATATTCCATTGCCGCATCATATATTGAAACCTCATCACCATTTTGCGAAGTTTTGGTATATCCACCTTCAACACCATCCAACATTTCATTTTTGATTCGAATATTGGCAAATGTTCCTCGCATCATAACCTCATGATTTCCGCGCCTAGCACCGTAAGAATTAAAATCTTTTTTCTCAATATTGTGATCTTTCAGATAATCTGCTGCTGGCGATTTTTGCGCAATATTTCCTGCGGGAGAAACATGATCTGTAGTAATAGAGTCTCCAAACAAAGCTAAAACTTTAGCTCCTTTAATGTCAGATAGTTTTTGAGCCTCATTATCAAAAAAAGTTGGAAGCCTAATATAAGTGCTATTTTGATCCCAATTATAAGTATCAGATTTTACTGTTTTAATTTTTTTCCAAGATTCATCGCCGGAAAATACATCAGCATATTTTTGGATAAATATTTCTCTAGAAACAAAAGAATTTATGGTTTCTTTGATTTCTTCATTGCTTGGCCAAATATCTTTTAGATAAACATCATTGCCATCAACATCTTTTCCAAGTGAGTCTTTACTCAAATTAACATTAAAATTACCAGCTAAAGCATATGCAACAACTAGTGGCGGAGAAGCCAAATAATTAGCCTTGGTCAAAGGATGAACTCTACCTTCAAAGTTCCTGTTTCCAGACAAAATTGCCCCAACCAATATTTTGTTATCTTTAATAGATTCTTCAATTTGCGGGTGAAGAGGTCCTGAATTTCCAATACAAGTTGTGCAACCATAACCAACAACATTGAATCCCAATTGATCCAAATATTTTTGCAAACCAGAATTCGCCATATATTCACTGGCTACTTGTGATCCTGGGGCAAAAGAAGTTTTGATGGTTGGTTTGATTTTAAGTCCTTTTAAAGCAGCTTTTTTGGCAACCAATCCTGCTGCAATCAAAACTGCAGGGTTTGAAGTGTTGGTACAAGAAGTGATAGCAGCAATGACAATATCACCATTACTTAGAGTAGAATCAAGATCAGAAATTGGAAATTCTTCACCTTTAGATTTAGTTTTGTTTTGAGCAGCCAAATCATCATATGATTTAGTCGCTTCACTCAATAAAACCCTATCTTGTGGTCGTTTTGGTCCTGCGATTGAAGGTAAGACTTCACTCA
>JBLHSZ010000063.1:0-7136 GCA_047627095.1 Rickettsiales bacterium | reverse complement strand
ATCAAAACTAAGGGCATAAATCTCATATCCTTGATTTTTGGCAATAGCGCAAATAGTGGCCGAATCCAGTCCACCACTCAGTAGAATAACTGCTTTTTTCATGACAAGTTTTGTTATTTTAATTTGTAAGTCATGCAAATTACTCGAAATTACAAAGTAATTTCTGCGTCATTTGTCATTGAATTTTTAATTTTAATAATGAGCGGCACAGAATAAATTAATTATTTTATAAAATCATCTGGATTTTTTTATTTCAAAAATGATAATAATCGCCTTGGTTTTTTTAGGGGTGGTTAGCTCAGTTGGTTAGAGCGCTGCGTTGACATCGTAGAGGTCGGTGATTCGAATTCACTACTACCCACCAACCATTGATTCACTTCATAGAATTTTCTACTAAGTCAGATTACTTTTCATATATAGCCTTCAATATTCCAATTAAACGTTCCAAATAGATAATAAATTTTCCTACCGACAATAAAAAAGGAATTTGATCCGTCTTCTTGTCAATCATTCCATAAACCAAATAATTTAATTTTTTACTTTTTAAAAACCTCCAACTTAGGTTTTATTTAGTGGTTGATGGATATTGTTTTGATGCTCATAATTATTAATTATTTTTCGATTTACACTCTCTATTTTTCTTGATTTTATCACCATATTTGACCGCCCATTCATAAAGAGAACCTATTGGATCTAGTAAAGAAACCCCAATTTTTGTCAAAGAATATTCAACCCTAACTGGAACTTCGGCATAAATTTTTCTAGCGATGATTCCTGAAGATTCTAGCTCTTTTAGTTGTTTGGTGAGTTCTGTTTGTGAAATTCCTGATATCAAATCGCCAAAATCTTTAAACCTTAGCATATTGCCTTCCGACTGTGATAAGGAGTGGATGATTCCCAATCTCCACTTGTTACTAAGGATTGAAATGGTGATGAATGTGGGGCAAGAATTGTGGTCTTCTTTTTGATTTATGAACATAAATAATAAATATTAAAATAATACTTGACTATCATTTATAATGGTAACTATTCTAATAGATAGTTACTAGTAAATTAATATCAACACTTCTTTTAACAACCTTAAATCTTTTTCAAATTATGTCAAATATCACTCTTTATTATGCAAAAGGAACTTGTTCAGTTGCTCCTCATGCAATCATCAATCATTTAAATATCACGAATATCAAACTAGTATCTGTCGATTTAGGTTCGCATACTACGCAAGATGGTGAAGATTTTTATAAAATCAATCCAAAAGGAAATGTTCCAACCCTAATTATTAACGATGATTTCAGTCTTTTTGAAGGGGCTTCAATCGTGCAGTATTTGGCTGATAATTATGGCGGAGAAAGTCTAACTGGAAAAATGAGGAAAGATAAAAGATATAAAATTTTAGATATTTTGAATTTCCTAACCAGTGATTTGCACAAAGCTTTAGGAATATTATTTAATCCTAATATTAATGATGATTTTGTGAAAAATGTGGCAATTCCTAACCTCAAAAATAAGTTAGATTATATTGAAAATGAGCTTAAAGAAAATGAATTCATTGTTGAAAATGAGATTTCTTTAGTCGACTTTTATCTATTCTCATTAACAGGAATTCTCAAGCGTTTCCTTGGAGAAAAGCTTAAAACCTTGGGAATAGAAATTGCGAATTATAAAAAGCTTAATAATCATTACAAAAAATTATCTGGGTTAGAATCAATCCAAAAAACTCTAAAAGCAGAAGGATTGTCAGAATAATTTTTTGGTCGGCATTAAAAACGCCGACCTTTATTTCCCGATGCCCGTCCCTGTTGTGGGTTTTTAAAAATAGAGGTTTGGACATCTTCCATTAACCAGATAATAAATAAGATAAAATGGGGTCAGATCACCAATAATATTTTTAAAATTTGTAGTTTATCGACCCTTAATTATTAACCGAAAACATTTACCGAATAAATATCAGCTTTATATTTTTCACCAAAAACAAATCAAACCAGCCCCTGGAAAAACTATTAAAAACTGAATTCGGAACTAATAAATCTCTATTAATAGATTAGGAAATATTTTTCTTTGAAATTTAAGACCAAGAGATGAAGTTTGGAGTTTCTGGGTTGATGGTGATTTAGCATTAAGTCCGTCAATAATTTGTGATCATCAAACTAAGTTAATTCCTAAGAAACTTTTGCAATACAAAATGGGAAAACTAAAGGGTTTACTTAGGAAAATGTAGCAACTGATTTTTGCCGAACAAAATCTCTGAAAATGTTGACTTATAAGGGCAAATGAGCATTATTTCTTTTTTTAAATTTAAGAAAAGTGGAAAATTTGAGGTAGGTATCGAAAAGGTCACAAATTCGAATTTAACTACCCACTAAAATTCTCTTTTCTTCATTATAGAACATTCAAAATGAAGCTTTCATTCCTCATATTATTTTCTTTCCTTATTTCATCTTGCGATGAAGCTTCACAAAAACAAAATGCCCAACAAAAACCGATGGCAATGCCAGTTCGGGTTGAACAACCAGAATCTAGAATGGTCGAACAGTGGCAAGAATTTACTGGTCGCTTTCAGGCTTCGCAGCGAGTTGAAATTCGAGCTCGAGTCAGCGGATATTTAGAGGAAATAAAATTCAAAGATGGACAAGAAGTAAAAAAAGATGATGTGCTGTTTGTCATCGATCCCAGACCATATGAAATTGCCCTAAAAAGTTCTCAAGCGCGTTTTGACTTGTCCAAAAGCGAATATAAGCGCTCTAAAAAACTTCTTAACGCAAAGGTTATTTCTCAAGAAAACTATGATAAAGACCTTCAAGAAAGAAGAATTTCTGAAGAAGTTCTCAATGATGCTAAATTAACTTTAGAATTCACCAAGGTTAAAGCCCCTTTTTCTGGAAAGGTTAGCCGTAGGTTTGTTGATCAAGGAAGCTTGATTAGTGGAGGAAGTGACAATTCAACCCTACTAACAACTCTGGTTACCACGTCACCAATTGATCTTTATTTTGAAGGTAGTGAGACAGATTTTCTCAAATATGTTCGCTCCAAAAAACAGCTCGAAAAATCTGGTGGCTCAAAAACATGTCAGCCAGTTTTTGCAAAATTACAAGATGAAGATGATTTTGTTCATCAAGGAACGGTCAACTTTCTAGATAACGAACTAAATCCTGATACTGGAACAATTCAAATGCGCGCTACTTTTGAAAATGAATATGGAATTTTGGAAGCGGGGTTATTTGCCAGAATTCGCCTATCTTGGGAAGGTCCAGAGCAAAAACTGCTAGTTAAAGATGAGGCTATTGGAACTGAACAAACCCAAAAATATCTTTATGTTTTGGATGGCGACAATAAAGCATTTAGAAAATATGTTACTTTGGGTAGTTTGACTGAAGATGGACTCAGAATCATTGAAGATGGTTTGGTTTTGGAAGACAGAATTGTTGTTGCTAGTTTGCACATGGTTCGAGATGGGAGTTTGATTTCTCCTATTATGAAAGAGGTTCCAGAGAAAAAGGAAAAGAAAACAATTCAAGAAAAAAATGAGCCAAAATCAGAGCCAAAAAAAATAATGCTCAAAAAAGAAATTTTAGAGTCAAATAAGAAGACTATTGAATAAGAAGATTCCCCAAAAAAAATCAAAGAAAAATAATAAATGAAATTATCGCATTTCTTCATTGATAGACCGCGGTTTGCTACAGTAATTTCTGGTCTCATAATTATCTTTGGAGCAATATCATATTTCTCCTTGCCCGTCGATCAATATCCCCAAATTGCTCCGCCACAAGTTCAAGTCATCGCCTCATATCCTGGAGCAAACTCCGAAACAGTTGCAAAAACTGTCGCAACTCCATTGGAGCAAGAAATCAATGGTGTGGAAAATATGCTCTACATGTCTTCACAATCCACCAACGATGGCGCGATGAGCTTGAGCATCACTTTCAAACCAGGAACCGACATCAATACCGCTCAAGTTTTGGTTCAAAACAGAGTTTCTGCCGCCCTGCCTCGTCTTCCCGAAGAAGTTCGTCGCCGTGGAGTTGTCACTGTCAAAACTTCTCCAAATATTCTCCTCGCCATAAATCTTTATTCGAAGGGAAATAGTTATCCGCAAAATTTTATTGGAACCTACGCCAAAATTGAAATCAGCGACAAACTCAGTCGTTTAGACGGAATTGGCAATGCTCGAGTTTTCGGTGCCAGCGAATATGCTATGCGTTTATGGCTTGATCCTGATCATCTCTCATCACTAAATCTTACTAGCCAAGATGTTTTGGGCGCAGTTCGTAGTCAAAATATTCAAGTTGCCGGAGGAGCTCTAAACAAAGCGCCTTCACCCAAACAAAACGCCTTTGAATTTATTGTTGAAACCCAAGGACGCTTGAGAGAAATCGCTGATTTTGAGAATATTATTGTCAAATCTGGGGAAAATGGCGCTTTAGTTCGTTTGAAAGATGTTGCAAAAGTTGAGCTTGGATCTGAAAACTACACCACCAAAGGTTATTTAGGAGAAGACTCTTCAGTAGTCGTTTTACTGTTTATGCGCCCAGGAGCAAACGCTCTTGAAACTGCGGATTTAGCTAAAAAAGAAATTGAAAAAATTTCTCAAAACTTTCCTCCAAATCTTGAATATAAAATCGTCTACAACCCAACAACCTACATCTCAGATTCAATAAAAGAGGTTCTAAAAACTCTTCTGATTGCTATTTTCTTGGTGGTTTTTGTGGTAATGATTTTCTTGCAAAGCTGGCGCACTGCTATCATTCCCGTAATCGCCATTCCAATCTCTTTGATTGGAACTTTTGGCTTAATGTTAGCTTTTGGATATTCACTAAACACCCTTTCTCTGTTTGGACTAGTTTTGGCAATCGGAATTGTTGTCGATGATGCAATTGTGGTGGTTGAAAATGTTGAAAGAAAATTGCGAGAAGGGTTGAGTCCAGTTCAATCTACTAAAGAAACAATGAGTGAAGTTGGCTTTGCTTTGATTGCGACTAGTTTAGTTTTGGTGGCAGTGTTTTTGCCAACCGTTTTGATGGGTGGAATCACAGGTCAATTCTACAAACAATTTGGGGTGACGATTGCATCTGCGACAATGATTTCAACTTTGGTTTCATTGACTTTGAGTCCTGCCATGGCAGCAATTCTGATGAGAAAACCTAAAGATGAAAATCCTCATGGAATTTTCTCAAAGCCCGCCGAATTATTCAATAATTTTATGGATGGACTTTCTCGTAGATATGGATTTTTTGTGGGAAAAGTCATTCGCATGGGGCTGATTGTTTCTGTGGTTTATTTTGCCCTGATTGCACTTGCCGGTTTTGGATTTTCTAAAATACCTAAAGGATTTATCCCAGAGCAAGATCAAGGATACACCATAACTGCTTTGAGCCTTCCTGCCGGAGCATCGCTAGAGCGCACAGAAAAGGTCATGAAAAAAGTCATTGCTGAACTTTTGAAAATTCCTGACATCAAAAACACTGTCGGTTTTGCTGGATTTTCTGGAGCAACCTTCACCAATGCCAGCAACGCAGGAGCAATATTTTCACCCCTAAATCCTTTGGGCGAAAGACGAAATATTGATGAAATAATTGCCGATATGAATGCTCGATTATTTGCAATTGATGAGGCATTTATCATTACCATCAAACCACCTCCGGTCAGAGGAATGGGAAATGCTGGTGGATTCAAAATGATGATTCAAGATCAAGGTGGAGCAGGTTCTGCCGAATTAGAAAAAGCAGCTTGGAAACTCATTGGTGCAGCCAACGCGGCAGCAGAGACATCAAGAGTATACACCTTTTTTGAAACCAGCACTCCTCGAATCTATTTAGACATTGATCGTGATCGCGCATTGCGTTTGAAAGTTCCTTTGCAAAATGTTTTTGGAACATTAGAAGCAAATCTTGGCTCATCCTATGTCAATGATTTCAATCTTTTGGGCAGAACATTTAGGGTTTCCTTGCAAGCTGATTCTGATCACCGAATGACTCCTGAAGATATTTTACGTCTTCGGGTAAGAGGTTCACAAGGTCAAATGGTTCCAATAGGATCAATAGCGACAATTTCCGATATTTCGGGTCCAACCAGAATTCCCAGATATAATCTCTATCCTGCCATCGCAGTTAGCGGAAGCACTGCCCCTGGATTTAGCTCGGGTCAAGCTTTGGATCGAATGGAACAATTGGCCGAAGAATTATTGCCTGACGGATTTGGTTTTGAATGGACTGACCTTGCTTTGCAAGAAAGATCGACCGGAAATACTTCAATCATAATTTTTTGTTTGGCAGTGCTGTTTGTGTTCCTGCTTCTTTCTGCTCAATATGAAAGCTGGACATTGCCGCTTGCCATTATTCTCATCGTGCCCATGTGCCTTCTGTCCGCCGGAGCTGGTCTTTTGATCACCGGAATGGACAATAATATTCTGACACAAATTGGGATGATTGTTCTGGTGGGACTAGCTTCCAAAAATGCTATTTTGATTGTTGAATTTGCTAAACAAAACGAAGATCAAAACCCGGCAATGGGAAGTTTTAAAGCTGCAACCAGAGCTGCAAAAGTTCGGCTTCGTCCGATTTTAATGACTGCCTTTTCCTTCATCTTTGGAGTAATACCACTATTATTCACTTCAGGAGCTGGATTTGAAATGCGCAAGGCGATTGGAACGACAGTATTTAGTGGCATGATTGGAGTGACAATCTTTGGATTGATTTTCACCCCAATATTTTATGTTTTTTGTCGAAAAATTTCAAAATTTAGCTTTTCCAAGAAAACTCAAATAAAGATTAAAAATGCGCAATAAAGTTTTCTTACTAATTTTCATCATTGCAATTTCTGGCTGCAAATCCGCCAAGAACTTTGATCAATCCCTTTCTTTAAAAGAGGCTGAAGAAGCAAAAATAGATGCTTTGGAAAACAAGCGTTTCAAAACTGCTCAGCCAATTTCAAATTGGTGGGAATCTTTGAAAGACAAACAGCTAGACAGACTAATTTCAGAATCTCTAACCAACAACAAAGATGTCAGCATTGCTGTGGCCAATTTATTCAAAGCGCGTCAAGTGACTAGTGAATCTAGATATGACAGATTTCCAACTGTGACAGCTAATGGATCTTATCAAAGATCGCGCTCCAGCGGTGAAATAGGGTTGGGGAAAAGC
>JBLHSZ010000062.1:0-7205 GCA_047627095.1 Rickettsiales bacterium | reverse complement strand
CTTCAAGAGCAAGCTCCTAAAGTTCCGTTCGACTTGCATGTGTTAAGCATACCACCAGCGTTCGTTCTGAGCCAGGATCAAACTCTCAAATTTTGAGTTCGAATTGGCTAAATCTTTTTATTGACGGGCTTTAATAAATTAAAGCCACTGAAAATAAAGAGATAGCTTGATAGTCTCGCACTATCGCCTTTATTTTGCTTTTAAAATAATTGAAATATTCACAATGTAAAACAGCTACATTTCACTTTTGAAAAGTAAAAAGTCCCGAAAAGTAGGGACGAACACTTTACCATGAAATGGTTTTTAAAGTCAAGAACAAATTTTAAAAAAGATTTGCTTGAAATAAAAAAAGATAGTCAAAGCAGGTTTTCTAAAACGAATTAAAAAATCGGCTAACATTTGGAAGGCCGGAAATATAGAAATTAATTTCAGTATGTCAACACATAAATAAATTTTATTTGATATTTTATTCTAGAGCACCTCTATTCGATGATCTCACGCTTTCCAGAAATGTTTGGTTCACTAAGAATTCCTTCTTTTTCCATTCTTTCAATCAAAATTGCCGCACGATTATATCCAATACGTAGTTGTCTTTGAACATAGCTGATCGATGGTTTGCGATCACGGATAACAATTTGTACAGCTTGATTAAACAAATCATCATCTGACCCACTACCGCTAGATTCAGGCACAGATCCTGCCCCGGACTTGTTCTTGGCATTTTCAAATTGTTCGAAAACTAAATTTTGACCAGAATCATCCTCATTTGGTTTTTGGGATTTGATGAATGTTACTACATCCTCAACTTCCGTGTCAGAACAAAATGGACCATGAACACGAGTCATTTTACTGCCACCAGACATATAAATCATATCTCCCATACCCAGAAGCTGCTCAGCTCCTTGCGCACCAAGAATGGTTCTGCTATCAATTCTAGAGGTCACCTGAAAGCTAATCCTTGTTGGAAAATTGGCTTTAATTACACCAGTAATAACATCAACCGATGGACGCTGAGTCGCCATGATGATATGAATTCCTGCTGCCCTGGCCATTTGTGCAAGTCTTTGAATCGAAACTTCGATATCTTTTCCTGCAACCAACATCAAATCCGCCATTTCATCAACAATGACAACAATGAAAGGGAGTCTCTTAGCGTCAAGTTCAACTTCTTCAATCATTGGCTCACCAGTCTCCGGATTAAACCCCGTTTGGGTTTTTTTAGTAATTTTCTCACCATTTCTCATCAATTTATCAATCTTCTCATTATATCCAGCAATATTTCGAACGTTTAGATTTGACATTGCGCGATATCGTTCTTCCATTTCATTTGTTACCCATTTTAGCGCTACGACTGCTCTTCCTGGCTCGGTCACAACCGGAGCGAGCAAATGAGGAATGCCATCATAAGTGGAAAGCTCAAGCATTTTTGGATCGATCATGATGAACCTGCACTCCTCTGGAGTCAGTTTATATAATATCGACAAGATCATTGCATTAACTCCAACTGATTTTCCTGATCCTGTCGTTCCAGCAATCAATAAATGAGGCATTTTAGATAGATCGACGATTATTGGTTCTCCACCAATATCTTTTCCCAATATGATTGGCAGAGCCGCCTGAGTATATTTATATTCTTCAGATGCAATCATTTCATAAAAAGAAATCATTTCTCTATTTGCGTTAGGAAGCTCAATTCCAATAGTAGTTTTGCCTGGAACAACTGCAATTCTGGTTGAAACTGCGCTCATTGATCTTGCAATATCATCAGCTAGACCAACCACCCTTGCCGCTTTTGTTCCTGCGGCAGGTTCAAATTCATGCAAAGTTACAACCGGACCTAATTTTACGCTGACCATAATCCCATAAACCCCAAAATCTTCCAAAACCTTCAAAAGCATTTTGGATTGCTGCTCAAGTTGAACCTGGCTAGTTTTTTTATCTTTATTGTCTCCGGACCTATCGATTAATAAATCAATGGTTGGCAACTCGTAATCATTATTTTTGCGAGATGATTTAATGATTTGTTTGGTTTTGTTGGGTTTTTTATTTTTAGATGTTTTTGCTTTTTCCAAAGACTCAACTTTTCTAGATTTTGGTTTTACATCGCCATTCTTGCTTTTTTTACTAAATTTCCATTGAACATTTAACAAAATTTCTTGGATTTTATGTACCATATTTTTCATAGATTCAAATAGATACTTACTGGTAACTAGGCTGTATCGAAAGAAATATTGCCAATCTTTGAGAGTGATTTCAATAATTGTGGAAAGCAAAATAACAGAGAAAACAAACGAGACAAAAGCAATTAATATGTGAGGAAGAAAATCTATTTGTGCAATAATAAAACTACCGTTAACACCTCCAAGACTGCCTAGCATCCACCAATCTGGTTCGTAGAATAATGCAAAAAATAGTGAGAAATTCAACAAGCAGAAAGGTGTTAAGAACATTTTTAAAGCAAGATGGCGAATGCCATTCTTGCTGGCAATCTTTATTCCTAAACTAAACAGGATCAGGCACAAAAAGAAGGCGGAAAACCCGATCAATTGAAATAGTAAATCGGAAATGTGGGATCCAAAATTACCCATCCAATTATTAATCTCCAGATTAGTTGAGGTGGCATTAAAAGAAGAGTCAGAAAAGTCAAAACTGAAAAGTGCCAGTAAAATGACAATCGATAAAATGCATGAGGCAATCCCGAAAAAGCGAAAGAGCAGCTTAATGATTGTGATGTAGAGTTTTTCTTGCCACATAAATTGGTTGGTCTTAAGTCAAAAATTGGAAGGTATGGATTCTATTTTTTAAACTCTAATAAAACTAGATTTTTTTAAGGATAAATTTAAAATGCCCAACCAATATTCTCCTTTAAAAATGATTTTCCAAATGAAATTAATTATCATCATCTCTTTGATATCAATTGTGGCCGCTTGTAAAAATAGCACAATAGATCACACCTACCCTGAAAACCCTGAAAATATCAGAAAACAAAGAGCCGGAAAATTCTTTGATGATATTACATTTTTTGATGGAAAGTCAAAAAAAGAAACACAAGACAAATCACAAGCTGTGATCAAACCAACCAGACAAAATAAATTATGGATTTCTTCTCTTGAAGTGATTGGAGGTCTTTTGCCAATTGATGCAGCAGATCGAAATTCTGGCCTAATCATCACCGAGTGGTATCAAGATGGAGGAAATAAAAATCAAAGAATCAAAATAAATCTTCTAGTCAAAGGATCTGAAATTAAAAAAGAAAATCTTCTATTATCCATTTTCAAGCAATCCAAAAACAGCAAAGGCAGTTGGGATGATGAAAAAACTCACAGCAACAGCCTTTCTGCCCAAATGATCAAAGAGAAAATCATTCAAAAAGCGAGATCCAATAAGTAATAATAAATAACTCGCACTGACCTTTAAAAGATTAATTTGCGTGACTTTAAATAAAATAAAACACTTTTCATGACCACACAAAACTCACAGATTCCCAATTACAACCACAAACTTGTTGAAAAAAACTGGCAAAAAACTTGGGATGATCAACAAATTTTCAAATTTGACGAAAACAGCGAGAAGACCAAATATTACGCACTTGAAATGTTTCCTTTCCCATCAGGAAAAATCCACATGGGGCATCTTCGAAACTATGCAATAGGTGACGTAATTGCTCGTTTCAAAAAAATGCAAGGATTTAATGTTCTTCACCCAATTGGTTTTGACGCTTTTGGACTTCCGGCAGAAAACGCCGCTTTGCAGAATGGAACTCATCCAAAGGATTGGACATATTCCAATATTGAAATTATGAAAACCGAGTTAAAATCAGTTGGTTTTTCCTACGATTGGAGCCGCTCCTTTGCAACTTGCGATGTCGATTATTACAAACACGAACAAAAAATATTCCTCGATTTTCTAAAAAATGGTCTTGCCTATCAAAAAGAATCTTTTGTCAATTGGGACCCAATTGATCAAACAGTTCTAGCTAATGAACAGGTGATTGACGGCAGAGGGTGGAGAAGTGGAGCATTAGTTGAAAAGAAAAAATTAAATCAATGGTTCTTGAAAGTCAGTGATTTTAGTGAAGAACTTTTGAGTGAACTAAAAAATCTGAAAGGCTGGGATGAAAGAGTTCTGGCGATGCAAGAAAAATGGATCGGCAAAAGTGAGGGTGCAATTGTTGATTTTCAAATCGTTGATACTCAAAATAAGATTCAAATATACACTACGCGACCAGACACTTTATTTGGTGCTGCCTCCATTGTGATTTCACCTCATCATCCGATTTCCTCTGAGCTTTCCGGATCAAACCCCAAAATTGCAGATTTTATTGCCAATTGTAATAAAAATGCCGCCAATGAAGAAACTATTGAAACTGCTGAGAAAAAAGGAATTGATACCGGACTTAAAGTCCAACATCCGCTTGATGAAAATATCACACTTCCAATCTTTATCGGCAATTTTGTTTTGATGGAATATGGAACTGGTGCAGTTTTTGCCTGTCCAGCTCATGATGAGCGCGATTTTGAATTTGCTACAAAATATGATTTACCAATTAAACAAGTTGTCAAGCCTGACTTAGAAGAAAATAACATTCTTCCTTACACAGATTCTGGAACAATATTCAACTCTGGATTTTTGGATGGGATGAAAAGTAAAGATGCTAAAAAAGCAGTAATAGAGCTTTTAGAAGAAAAAAACATTGGTAAAAGAAAAATCAATTACCGCATTCGTGATTGGGGAGTTTCTCGTCAAAGATATTGGGGTTGTCCGATTCCAATTCTTTATTTGGAAGATGGATCTGTTGTTGTAGTTCCCGAGGAAGATTTGCCAGTTCAGTTGCCTGATGATGTCGAGTTCACAGGAACAGGAAACCCATTACTAAATCATCCAACTTGGAAACACACTACTTTTAAAGGCCAAAAAGCCACTCGTGAAACCGATACTTTTGACACTTTCTTTGAAAGCTCATGGTATTTCCTTCGCTACGCATCACAGCCGAAGAATAATGCTTTTGATCGCGACACAATAAACAAATTATTGCCCGTAGACCAATATGTTGGCGGGGTTGAGCATGCGGTTCTTCACTTACTTTATGCTAGATTTTTCACCAAAGCTTTGAAAAAATGTGGTTATTTAGACTTTGATGAGCCATTCAAAAATCTTCTCACCCAAGGAATGGTTTGCCATCAAACTTTCAAAGATGAGAAAGGCAATTGGGTTTATCCATTTGACGCCATGAAAGATGATAATGGTGATTTTGTTCACATCAAAACACGTGAGAAATTGGTCGTCGGCAGAAGTGAAAAAATGAGCAAATCTAAGAAAAATGTTGTCGAACCCGCCAATATTATTGATGCTTACGGCGCCGATACAGCTCGTCTATTCATGCTTTCTGATTCTCCTGCGATGCGAAATCTAGAATGGTCAGATTCTGGAATTGATGGTTCTTTCAAATACATTAATCGTCTTTGGAAATTGATTAACAGCCACAAGCCTCTTGCCTCCGAATGCAAAGAGGGCTTTGTTTTGGATGATTTAAATAAGGAGCAAAAGAACCTCGTTAGACTCAATCACAAAACTATTTTTGCAGCCAAAAGTGAGTTTGAGAAAATGGGTTTCAACGTAGTAATTGCAAAGATCCGTGAATTTTCTAACGCACTAGAAAAGTTTGCGATCAAAGATCAAACAGATCAAGACATAGTCAATTATTCACTAAAGAATTTAGTACTTCTTATTGCACCAATTTTGCCTCATTTGGCTGAAGAGTTGTGGAAAGAGCTAGGTAATACAACAATTATTTCTGCCGGCGTTGCTTTCCCAGATTTTGATGAAAAAATGCTTGAAGATGATCAGATGAAAATCACAGTTCAAGTGAATGGCAAACTTCGTGCGGTTTTAGAAATGTCCAAATCATCCACAAAAGAAGAGCTTGAAAAAGCAGCTTTGGCAGATGATAATGTGCAAAAAAATATTGACGGAAAGGACATTAAGAAGATTATTGTCGTACCCAATAAATTGGTCAGCATTGTTATTTAACCATTAAAATTGAATTTTGTACGAGCTCGTACAAAATTCAAAATTTCAACTAAATATTCAAAATCATGAAACAACAAATATCCAAGATCATCATCTCAATATTGCTTCTGGGCCTTACTCTAGTTTCAGTTTATTTTGCAATTTTTGCTATTAATTTGGCAAAATCACAACCATCAATTCCTCTTCAAAACCCTACAAATTTAACAACCATTACTGCGGTCGGTGACGGTGAAGTTGATGCCCTTCCAGATATTGCAGTGATTGTGGCAACCATCAAAGATTCTGGAGCAGATGTTGCTACGGCGCAAAAATTGATCGACCAAAAAGCTAAAAATCTAGCGATCGAATTAGAGAAAATTGGAATCGAGAAAAAAGATGTGCGCTCAACTTCTTATCGAACTAATCCAAAATATGAACGAGTTGCCATTGAGTGCGAGACTACTAATTGCGGTTTTAAAAATGAAATAGTCGGATATCAAGCAACACAAACCATTAAAATCAAGTCTCACAAGATTGAATTGGCTGGTGACATTATTACTACACTTGGAAAGTTAGAAATTAATCAAATTTCGGGGCCAAATTTTGCCATTGAAAATAGTGAAAAATTAAAATCAGCTGCTAGATTATTGGCGATCAGAAATGCACAAGAAAAATCTGAGGAAATTGCAAAAGCACTCGGAGTAAAAATTGGCAATATTGTTAAATTTACCGAAAATAATCACAATCGCCCAGTAATGTTTAGATCCATGAAGATGTCATCTTCAGAATCAAGCGACAGCGCAACATTATTTGCTGGAGAAGAAACTATTAAATCAAAAGTGACTATCCTTTACTCTATCGAACAATAAATTAACTAAAAATGAATATCTCAACTTCAAAAAATGCTGCATTAGTTTTCTCCAATGGTGAAATTATTCGTGGTTTCGGAATCGGAAAACCAAATAACACAACCATTGGTGAAATTTGCTTTAACACTGCTATTACTGGCTATCAGGAAATACTGACCGACCCTTCTTATTCAGGTCAAATAATAAATTTTACCTTTCCGCATATTGGAAATGTTGGCGTCAATGATGATGATATTGAAAGTCAGATTCCAAAAGTTAAAGGATTGATCATTCGTGAAACGATCACGAATTCTGGCAATTACCGCGCTAAGGGACATCTCAATGATT
>JBLHSZ010000061.1:0-7593 GCA_047627095.1 Rickettsiales bacterium | reverse complement strand
GTGATTGTTTTACTGAGTTTTTTCGGCTGATTTGATTTGGTATTTTTGCGTTTTTTCTTCTTTTCTTTCTTTTCTTTCTTTCTCAAAACGTCACCATCAATACTTCCGGCTTTGAATATTTCGACATCTTTCAAGATGATTTGATTGGAGTTTCGCTTCCAAGCTGGATTGTAAATGATTTTTGTTTCATCAATTTTTCCAATAGCAGTGGCATAAAA
The DNA here is from genome assembly GCA_047627095.1 of Rickettsiales bacterium. Taxonomy (GTDB): domain Bacteria; phylum Pseudomonadota; class Alphaproteobacteria; order Rickettsiales; family UBA1997; genus JAJTCH01. The sequence continues at coordinate 7,375 of JBLHSZ010000061.1, read as the reverse complement.
TTTATGTTTGATTTGGGGGTTGTAGGCAATTTTTTCACTGTAGAATTTTGTCCACAAAAAACCGGTCAGGAAAATAGCTATTGCAATAATGAGGAGGTTGAGAGTTTTTTCTTTGAAAAAGATAATTAAGAATAATGAGCCGATGAGCAATAAAGTAGTTGGCAGGAAAGCGGAGTTTGGAAAATAAAAATAGAAAATAATCCCAGAAGCAAACAAGACCGGAAGCCACAGAATCCAATTGGTTTGATCATTAAAAAATTGGGCTTTTATTTGGGTGAAAAATTTCATTTTTGGTGTTGGAAGGGTGATTCTATTTTGAACCTTAGGAAGGTGCCCATGCGAGCATCTTCCTAATATTGGTATTTTTTAGGAAAAGAACCAGCCGGTGATTATGTAATTAACGATCAAAATAGATATTGAAGAACTAACAACTGCATTGGTAGTGGCAATTCCAACTCCTTCGGCTCCACCCTTAGAATTGTAGCCCCAATAGCAACCAAGGATAGTGATGATAAAACCAAAAAATGCCGCTTTGGTCAGACCCGAAACCACATCCATCATTTCTAAAAATTCAAAAGTATTTCTCAAATAAGGTCCGGAAGAAAATCCAAGCTCATAAACACTAACCAAATATCCACCCATCACACCAATGATGTCGGCGATCAAAACCAAAAATGGTAACATCAAAACCCCAGCAATCACTCTCGGAGCTACCAGATATTTCATGGGGTTGGTTGAAAGGGTAGTTAGTGCATCGATTTGTTCGGTGACTTTCATAGTTCCAATTTCTGCCGCCATTGATGCTCCGACTCTTCCTGCAACCATTAGTCCGGCCAAAACTGGTCCAAGTTCACGGGTGATTGACAACACCACTACAGTAGCAATGGCGCTTTCAGCGTTGAATCTGGCAAATCCAGAATAGCTTTGAAGTGCCAAAACTGCTCCAGAGAAAATTGCAGTCAATCCTACCACGGGCAGTGAAAAATATCCGATTTGGATGATTTGTTTTAAGATTAATTTGGGATAAAATGGCGGAGTAACACAATGTTTAAGTGCATTACCAATGAAAATAAAAATTTGTCCAATTCGAGATAGGTAGCCCATAGTGACAGAGCCGATATTTGCGATGAAATTCATAAGTTGATTTTGTGAAATTTTTTATTTTAAGAATCTGAGGGATTCTATCTTGGCATTTGGAAAAATAAACTTGAAATTAATTCTTTAATAAAAAGTTCTGACTAATCCTTCTGAATTTAATGATCCTTAAATTCCAACAGAAGCCTGTTAAATTCTAGTTTAAATCTGGTGATATTGACGGCCAATTAGCAGTTATTTTAAATAATAAGACTTATTGATGGCTATTAATTCTAATTAAGGTAATATAAATTGTATCAAAAGAGTACAGTGCCTTTTTTACTGACTAAAAACCTTTACTACTCATCTCCTCTGGTCTGTACTATTAATATTAGATAACCGCCAACAGAGATTTAATCATTTTTGTTGAAATCTACAAAATAGGAATCATACCATTTTAATTTAAGAATTTTCCATATCGGTCAATTCTTCAAATTCAGTTACCTTCAATTAAAACGGTACAAAGTGCAGCGCTACATTTACCACACTTCTAAACTTTTATTTTTTATCTGCATTTAATTTTCCTACATAATATCAATAAGGAATTTTTCCTATTGAAATTAAAAATAGGAGTTAGTAATGGCAATAAATTTAAAAATTATTTTTATTATTTTTTCATTTTTTCTAACTATTAATCAATCTTGGTCTCAGGATATCAAAAATCTTGTGATCAAAGACACTAAGGGTAAGGTTTTTGATTTAAGTGAGAATAAAGATAAGGTAGTTGTAGTGCTTTATTGGGCAAGTTGGTGTGTACCTTGCAAAGTTAAAATTGCTGAACTTGATAAAATTTACAAAAAATATCAAGGTCAAGGATTAGAAATTATCGGACTAAATCTTGATGGAGAGGCAGATGACGCTAGAGATCTGAGATATCCAATTGCTTTTAGTGAGGATGCTAAAATCAATGATTTTCGTAGACCAGCCACATTACCGACAGTTTATATCGTTGATAAAACCGGCGTTAGTCATAGATTCTTTCTACCTTCCGAAGTTAAAGTTGCAAATGTAGAAAAAATGATTGTTCAAATGTTAGAAGCCTAGTCTCCGCCATTATTTACTAATCATGTAAATATTTCCTGCACAAATTGTTGACTATTTGGTAAATAAACCATAAATTGCCCGATCATTTTTTGGTGTTTTTTTGGTTTTTTCCCTAATAAAAACCTCTTCTTTTAAATTAAGCGAGCCCGCTTTAATAAATTAAAATCTACTAAATATGTCTAAATACCCATTGGCAGCAAGCCTTGGCTTTCCAAGAATTGGAGCTTTTCGCGAGTTAAAAAAAGCTGTAGAAAGCTATTGGAAAAACACCTCTTCCCAGGAAGATCTTTTGAAAACCGCAGCTGAAATTAGAAAAAATAACTGGATTACTCAAAAAGAAGCTGGAATTGACATCATTCCAAGCAATGATTTCGCATTTTATGACCATATCTTGGGTTTGATCGCTGCAACTGGAGCTGTTCCAAAGCGTTTCAATTTTGATGGTGATAAAGTTGATCTTGATCTTTATTTTGCAATGGCTCGTGGCCAACAAAAAGACGGAATTGATGTTGTTGCTATGGAAATGACCAAATGGTTCGACACCAACTATCACTACATCGTTCCTGAATTCGCTGGAAATCAAAAATTCAAATTATCTTGCACCAAAATCGTTGACGATTATTTGGAAGCAAAAGAGCTTGGAATCGAAACTAGACCAGTTTTAGTTGGGCCAATAACATTCTTATTGATTGGAAAAATGGTTGATGGTGGAAAAACTATTGATCTTCTTCCTAATGTTCTTGAGAAAATAAAGGTGAAATGAAATTACACCTTACTAGCTATTTTGATTCTCTTGGCAGCAATATCGAAACCGCATTCAAACTTGGATGTGATTCAGTTCATCTTGATTTAGTTCGCGCTGAAGATCAGCTTGACGATGCTTTGAAATATGTTGGTGAAAAACAATCTTTGTCACTTGGTTTAGTTGACGGAAGAAACGTTTGGATCAATGATTTAGAAAAATCAATTGCCATCGCTCAAAAAGTAGTTAACAAATTAGGTTCTGATAAAGTTATCATTGCTCCTTCTTGCAGCCTTGTTCACAGTCCAGTTGACTTGAATTCAGAAGATAAAATAGACGGCGAAATCAAAAGCTGGTTATCTTTTGCTGTTCAAAAACTATCCGAACTAAACGCTATTACTAAAGCTGTTTCAGGAAATAAAAGTGATGAAATCAGCACTTTCTTAAGCATCAATAAATTGGCTAATGAGGCGAGAAAAACCTCAGCAAAAATCCACAATGACGCTGTAAAACAAAGAGTTGCAAACGTCAAAGAATCAGACATGAATCGTAAAAGTGATTTTGCTACTCGTAAAGCAATTCAATCTCAAACAATTGAGTTGCCACTTTTGCCAACCACAACTATCGGCTCTTTCCCTCAAACTAAAGAAGTTAGAAAACATCGCGCCGACTTCAAAGCTGGCAGAATTGACGCTGAAACTTACAAAAAATTCTTGGAAGAAGAAACAATTCGCTGTATTCGTTTTCAAGAAGAAATTGATCTTGATGTTTTAGTTCACGGTGAGTTTGAAAGAAATGACATGGTAGAATATTTCGGTGAGCAATTGAATGGTTTCGTCTTCAGTAGATTCGGATGGGTTCAAAGTTATGGCTCTCGTTGTGTTAAACCGCCAATCATTTTTGGTGATGTTTCAAGAGAAGCTCCAATGACGGTTGAATGGTCAGCATTTGCTCAAAGCCAAACCAAGAGAATCATGAAAGGAATGCTTACGGGCCCTATCACAATTCTACAATGGTCATTTGTCAGAAACGACCAACCAAGGAAAGACACGGCATTACAAATCGCTTTTGCAATTCGTGATGAAGTTTGTGATCTAGAAAAAGCCGGAATCCAAATCATCCAAATCGATGAAGCAGCTCTTCGCGAAGGTTTGCCAATCAGAAAAGGTCAATGGGCAGAATATTTGAAATGGTCAGTTGAAGCTTTCCGCGTTACTGCTAGTGGCGTTGAAGACAAAACTCAAATCCACACTCACATGTGTTATTCTGAGTTCAATGACATCATTGCTGACATTGCAAAAATGGACGCTGACGCGATTTCAGTTGAAACTTCAAGATCAAATATGGAGTTACTAGGTGCCTTTGTTGACTTCAAATATCCTAATGAAATTGGACCCGGAGTTTACGACATTCACTCTCCAAGAGTTCCTGCAACTTCAGAAATGGTTGCTCTTTTGGAAAAAGCCCTTGATGTTTTGAAAGCTGATCAAATTTGGGTTAATCCAGATTGTGGTCTAAAAACTAGAGATTGGAAAGAAACCAAAGAAGCTTTGATTGGAATGGTTTCTGCGGCTAAATCAGTTAGATCTAGTTTGCAAAACCAAGACAAAATATCATCTGTTCAATAAGAAAAAATTACTAACGAGAATCTTGGCGAAAGTCGAAATATCTCGTTAGTATTTTCTTAATCAACGACATTAGTTCTGATTGCTGCTGCTGTAGCATAAGTCAATATTGGTGCTAAGAAGACCAATATTGCTAATAAGAACTTTATTGAAATCACAAAATCTCCCCCCAAAGCTAAATTAGCAAAAATAATAATCGGAATCAAAAGTGGCAGAACCAAAATAGTAAGAAGAGAACTGGTTTGATTCGAAGATAAGGTTAGGGAAGATCCAAAACTGACAAGAAAATTGATGATAATACTAGCGACTATCGCAGTAATAAATAAATGAATGATGAGCTCATTATTGAGCCCAAATAATAAGCCAATAATTGGTAAGATGATGATTAATGGTAGAGAATTAAAAATCCAATTAGCAATAATTTTGCTTAAGATAATTAATTCAAATATTTCGCCGCTAAGGAATAATTGTTCGAAAGTTCCGTCATCAAAATCTTTCTGAAATTGACCTGAAGCTAATAAAATAGCAAAAGTTAGGCAAATCCAGATGATTGCAATTGAAATAAGATCGCTTTGAGTATTGGCGGTAATTGCAAAAATACTCGTAGAAATTAGAAAAAAGACTATTGATTGAATTAGTCCAGAAGGTTTTTTGAGTTGAATCAAAAATTCTTGCTTAATAAGGTTTGAAAACATTTTTTAATTAATTGTTTCTTAAAAAAGAACAAACTATCAATCTTTTATTTTGTTGTCAGCACTAAAATATTATTTATGAATACAAGTTTAAAAAATTTCCTTTTTACTTCCGAATCCGTTTCGGAAGGACACCCAGATAAGGTCTGTGATCAAATATCTGACGCTTTAGTAGATGCATATTTGAAAGAAGATCCTTTTTCAAGATTGGCGATTGAGACTTTTGCAACTACCAATCGTATTATCATCGGCGGAGAAACTAGAGCTCCAAGCATTTCAAAAAATAAAATTGAAGACATTGTTCGAAATGTTGTCAAAGAAATTGGCTATGAGCAAAAAGGATTCAATCACAATAATCTAGAAATTACCAACCTCATCCACGATCAATCAGCCGATATAGCTGTTGGAGTTGACGCCGCCCTTGGAAAAGATGAAGGTGCTGGAGATCAAGGAATCATGTTCGGATATGCTTGTGACGAAACTGATCAGCTAATGCCCGCAGCAATACAATATTCTCACCGCATGCTCCAAAATATCATGGATGCCATAAAATCTGGAGAAATAAAAGATTTGGGTCCAGATGCAAAAGGACAAATCACCCTATGTTATGAAAATGGTGTGCCAATCAAAGCAGATTCAGTTTTAGTTTCCATTCAGCATAAAGATGGAATCACCCAAGATCAAATTCGCAAACTCATTCGTCCAATTATTTTAAGAACTCTCCCAGATGGGTGGATGTGTGATGAAAAAAAATTCCTAGTCAATCCAACTGGAAATTTTGTTATTGGCGGTCCTGACGGAGATGCTGGACTTACGGGACGAAAAATAATTGTTGATACTTACGGAGGATCTGCTCCTCATGGTGGAGGTGCTTTTTCTGGTAAAGATCCAACCAAAGTTGATCGCTCTGCGGCATATATGGCAAGATATCTAGCAAAAAATATTGTTGCAGCAGGACTCACAAAAAGATGCACCATCCAAATCGCCTATGCGATTGGAGTTTCAAAACCTCTTTCGCTTTATGTCAACAATCATGGGTTTGCAGACAATGAAGAAAAAATCGTTGATGCAATAAATGAGTTGGTTGACCTTTCTCCAAGAGGAATCAGAGAATATCTAAAACTAAACCGCCCAATCTACCAAAGAACCGCAGCCTATGGTCATTTTGGCAGAGAGCCAGAAGAGGATGGTGGATTTTCTTGGGAGAAACTAGATTTGGTTGATAAGTTAAATAATTTATAAAGTCGATCAATGCCAACGCAGCCACAAGTAAATACAACACCATTTTCTTCAAACCCAATAGATCCAAATGCAAAAATGCAAGAAGATGTCAATAATTTTGTGCAAAGAATTGTTAGGGATCAAGAATGCATCCCCAGAGATATTTGTGTAGCTTTTGATGTTGATGGAACCCTAAGAATCGAAGGTACTCCGCCCAATAAAGATTATGAATTTGTAAGAGGATCAATGGAGTTTATGAGATGTTTAATTGAAGCTGGGGTTCCGGTTATGGTTATTACGCATAATACAAAGCCAGATCGGGTTACAAAGCAACTTTACGGTAAATTGCAATCTTTAGGTCTCGATGATGATAAAATGCCGCCAATTCTTTCTTTTATAAATTTTGAGCGTGGAACTGATGATTGGATGGATGTTCCAACGACTAATCCTGGAGTCACAAACGGACCTTTATGGCAGAAACAAAATTCATCTAGGATGACTCAGGAAGGGTTAAAAGAACTTGGATTTTCAGCGCAAAATCTTCCAAAATATTACATGGTGGTTGGAGATTTGGATGTTGAAATTGAACATGCAAAACACGCAAAAGAATATTTGGGAAACCAGACCGAAGTTGTCGCTGTAGAGCTTGTTTCGGCTCATATTCAAGAAAGGGTTGATAAAATCAAGGCAGATAATCAAACATGTAAAACTGTTACCGATTTTTGTGGATTGTCTCCAGTCTACAACCAAGGGGCATTAAATTCTAAACCAGAATATAGAAGTCATAAAAAATCTACAAATGAAGATAGTTTAAGAAGGGCAGAAAATTCCACTAGAAGAGCTAATGGTGGCGGGGTGAATGTTTATAGAAATGTTGTTGAATATAGCGAGTTAGCTAATTGTCTTAGTACGGGTTC
>JBLHSZ010000060.1:0-7653 GCA_047627095.1 Rickettsiales bacterium | reverse complement strand
AATAATTTGATTCTTCTCTTATCAATTGTTGCTAAAAGGGCGCCAATTCCAGCGATTTCTAGTTTCTCGATAATGATTTGATAATTTGACCTGCCTTCATAGACAGTGACTTTTCCGGATGCTACGACTTCCATTCCATCTTCCGGTTCAAAATTTATTTTGCTCGCTATTCCTCGGAAACAAACAGCATTTATGGTAGAATTCTCGTCTTTTAGATTGAAATATAGATGTCCAGAAGTGGCTTTTTTGAATCCAGAAATTTCACCTTTGATTCGCACATAGCCAAAATTGTCTTCAATTACCATTTTTAGTGATCTTGAGATTTCTGATACTGTGAATTCGTGAATGTTGCTCATTTTGATAATTTTTCTAAAATTTCTGGCTCAATTTCTTTGATGGTTTTGATGAAGAAGTCGCGTTCATAAAGACCTGGATGAGGAATTTTCAGGGCTCCTACTAAGTCAATTATCAAATCTTCTATTGCTGCAATATCGATATCAATTTCTCTTGGTGCCCATTTTCCACGATTTATTTTTCCTAAATCAATTTCTATTCTTTGGGTAATTTTCAATATTTCTAAAGGTGCGAATTTATCAACATCAATATCGGCAGAAAAAGAAATATTGTAAAAATCTATATCCCATTCTTTGGGTGAATTATCCAATAGCATAGCTTTGTTCTCTAGTATGGAGGATGTTTTTGAGTTAGTTAGATTTAGGTTATCTTGCAGCTTCTTTACAGCGGAATCTAGATAGAATTTGCGATCTCCTATGTTTGATCCTAGGCAAAAAATAATACGTTTTTTCGTCATTAAGTGAATTTTTTAAAGAAACTGGGTTGAAATAATTAATTTGAACTATAAATTTCCAACTCCTTAATTCAAATAATAAATTACTAATGACTGAAGAAAAAATTGTTGAGCAAGAAAATATCGCAAATGATATTGAAGATACTGAAAATCTTGAACCTGTAGAAGAAAATCAAGAACCTACTTTGGAACATCAAATCTCTTTATTGGAAGAAGAAAACAAATCCCTAAATGACAAAGTTTTACGTATCGCTGCCGAGCTTGAGAATACTCGAAAAAGAAGCGCTGAAGAGGTTAGTAAAGCCAATAAATATGCTTTAACTAGCTTTGCTGGCGAATTGGTTGTTGTGGTTGAGAATTTCTATATGGCTTCTGATAACCTACCTGTTGATGAGATTGAAAAATCTCCAGCAGTTAAAAATTTTGTTGATGCAATGGAAATGACCAAAAAAGAATTGGGAAAAATTCTTGAAAAAAAATCAATAAAAAGAATTCACCCAATGGGTGAAAAATTTGATCACAATTTTCATGAAGCAATATCTCAAATCCCTACGCAAAATGATGATGAAGATGGCTTGGTTAAGCAAGTTATGCAAGCAGGATACAGCATTGGTGAAAGACTGATTCGACCGGCTTTGGTTGCAGTGGCTAATAAAAGCTAAATTATTCTTGCACAAAACAAATTTAGGCGCTAGATTGCTGGCTCTTTTTTAAAGCTGTATATATTTTTGCTTGTCGATTTTTTATTTTCTAGATAAAATTTTAGCTTGGGATTGTAGCTCAGTTGGTTAGAGCAGGATGCTCATAACGTCTTGGTCGTAGGTTCGAGTCCTACCGGTCCCACCAACTAAAGCAGCAGTGATTAGATAATTTTCCAATTTTTTTAAAGACAAAATAATGCCGAAGTTAAAAACAAATAGCAGCGCCAAAAAACGCTTTAAAGTTACCGCGACTGGTAAAATCAAATACAAACATGCCGGAAAAAGACATGGCATGACTAAAAGAAGCAATAGCCAAATTAGAAATTTGAGAAAAGCCGGAGTTCTTAGTGAGTCTAAAACTCCAGTCGTTCTTAAATATAAAATGCCGTATAATCGTTAATAATTTAAACATTAGTAAAAATGAGTCACGTAAAAAGAGGTGTCACTAAAAGAGCCCGCCATAAGAAAATAATCAAAATGGCAAAAGGTTACCGTGGAAGAGCAAAAAATTGCTTCCGCGTCGCCATTCAGAAAGTTGAAAAAGCATTACAATATGCTTATAGAGACAGAAGAGTTAAAAAAAGAGACTTCAGAGCTCTTTGGATTCAAAGAATCAATGCTGCTGTTCGCTTGAATGGTATGATCTATTCTACATTCATCAGAGGCCTTAAGCTTGCTAATATTGATTTGGATAGAAAAATCCTTGCTGATATTGCAGTTAGAGAGCCAGATGCTTTCGCTAAGATTGTCGAAAAATCAAAAGAAGCATTAACAAAATAAACTCAGCAATGAGTGTTGTTGTCGACCAATTCATATTTATTTATGAACGGTCGACAACATTAGTAATTAGTCATTCATCATGAAACTCTTCAACATTTACGTCAAAAAATCAGAAAATGATTCAATAGAAGACTTTGTCGTCGTGAAGAGTAGTTTTTCTTATCTATCCCTCCTTTTTAGTTTTTTTTGGTTCTTGCAACATAAGATGTGGAAAGAATCCTTCGCTTTTGTTGTAGTCAATTCATTATTGATCCTTCTATTTGAGAAAAATTTCTTTGGTTCTCTTGATTTTTTTATCATAGAGATCGGCTTTCTCTTTATTATTGGACTGAATTCTGGTTATTGGTTTGAGAAAAATTTGCTAAAACGAAAATATCAATTCAGCGGTAGTGTTTTTGGAAAAAATAAAGATGAAGCAAGGCTTCGCTTTGTTTCTAATTGCTTTAAAGCTGGCGAAGAAAACCAACCATTCTGTGTCAACATAACCAATCTTAAGCCAAAACCTAAGGCGGCCACTCAATATTTCACTGTTTGAAATGAATAAATCAAAAATAGTTGTCATCGATTACGGCTCTGGAAATTTGCAATCAGTTGCAAATGCTTTGGAACTGATTGCAAATTCTGACACTGAAATTATCATCTCAGATAATCCTGCTGAACTAAAATCTGCTACTCACATCATTTTGCCCGGAGTTGGGGCTTTTGGAAATTGCATTTCTAGTTTGAAAGAAATTGACGGAATGATAGAGGAGTTAAAAGTTCAAGTTTTGGAAAATAGAAAACCATTTCTTGGAATTTGTGTTGGTATGCAGCTATTAGCGGATTTTGGTTTTGAGTATGGAAAAAATTCTGGACTAGGATTTGTTGCTGGAAATGTTGTGGAAATTGATAGTCAGAACGAATCATTGAAAATTCCTCACATTGGTTGGAATAACATTTCTATTCACAAACCACATCCAATCCTTGAGGGGATAAAAGATGGTGAGCATTTTTATTTCGTTCACAGTTTTTATTTTGAGTCAGATGATCAAAATGACGTTATTGCAACAGTGGAATATGGTTCAAAACTAACTGCAATAATTGCTAAAGACAATATTGTCGCGACACAATTTCATCCTGAAAAGAGCTCTAATTTTGGACTTAAATTATTGAATAATTTCATTAATTTTTAAGACACATAATCCTCCCAACAAATTCCAATAATGGTAAACTAATATCTACCAAACTGCCCAAAATGTCATGGTAAACATTGCTACAAGGGTGGTGATTTATTTATTTGCCCAAGAATGATCTTATGAATGGATTGAGGGCGATTCAGAGGTTCAAGATGAGCTGGAAGATGAGGTTTTAAGGATGTTAATGGTAATCTCTTCGTTGATGGAGATAGTGCTGTGGTTATTAAATATTTGAAAGTTAAGGGATCATCTTTGGTGGTGAAAGTTGGAACCAAAGTAAAGAATATTCGCCTTGTCTCTGGCGATCATGATGTTGATTACAAAATTAATGGAATTGGATCAATGAGTTTAAAATCATAATTTGTCAAAAAATCCTAAAGAAATGAAATCTCATTTACAAAATCTAATTAAAATTTCCGGTGCTATTCCGGTTTCCAGTTTCATGAATGAGGCTTTGTTTCATCCTGAATTTGGATATTATAAACAGCAAAATCCTTTTGGAAAAAAAGGTGATTTTGTTACTGCCCCAGAAATCAGTCAGGTTTTTGGTGAGCTAATCTCTGCATATCTAATCAGTATTTGGCAAAATAACTATTCTGGTCAAAAGATAAATTTGGTGGAAATGGGGGCGGGAAAGGGAACTTTGATGAAAGATATCTTGATCTTTGCTCAGAAAATTACTGGTTTTTTGGATAAAGTTAACGTCTCTATTGTTGAAATAAGTCCGAAATTGATTGAAGTTCAAAAGCTAAATCTGCAAGGATCAAAAGTCTCTTGGTATCAAGATTTTGCCAGTTTTTATGCTGTTAATAATGAAGACCCAATTTTTTTTGTTTCTAATGAGTTGTTTGATTGTTTTGCGATTAATCAATTTGTTAAAACCCAAGACGGCATTGCACAAAGAATGGTTGGTCTTGATAAGGATGGTGAATTGCAATTTGTGGCAAGTAAGGTTTTTGTGAATGATATAATTAAAAATAAATTATCAGAAAATGGTGATATTTTTGAATGCAGTCCGAGTGCGGAAAGCTTTATGGATGAGCTGACATTTTCAATCAAAAAGACGGGTGGAATCGGATTAATCATTGATTATGGATATTTGGAATCAAAGAAAAGCACTTTGCAGGCGGTTAAAAATCATCAATATTTCGACGTTCTAAAAGAAGTGGGCAAGGTTGATATTACTGCTTTGGTAGATTTTGTTAATCTTGCTAATATTGCTCTTAAGAATAATCTTGAAGCATCAATTATTTCACAAAGAAAATTTCTTTTGGCTCTTGGGATTGAATCGAGAAGAAAAAAACTTTTAATCGGAAAAGGAAAAAAGAAACAAAAAGAAATTAATGGTTCGATTGATCGTTTGGTTGATAATGAACAGATGGGAGATTTGTTTAAGGTTTTAATTTGTTGGTAAGTTATGCATAAAATCAAAGGAAAATATGTAATTTTGATTGGAAGAAGACAGCCTGCACACCAAGGTCACTTGGACTGCATTCTTGATGTTTGGAACCAAGGGGCAATTCCAGTTATTTTTTTAGGATCGGCGAACGATTCTGCAAATCTTAATTATAACCCAATAGATAATCCTTTGACAAAAGATCAATTGATTCGTCAGATGGAATTTCTTGCGAAGCAAGAAGGTTTTGAGGATTCAAAAATTATTACAATAGCTGATTTTGGTAATGCAAAATTGTGGGTGAGGGAGGTTGTGGATTTGATCGAAAAGAATTTCCCCAATCGAAATTTGAATCAATTTTTGTTTCACTTTTTTCCTAAGAAAAATCAGAAAAATGATTTAAAGAAAGACATTAAGCCGTTGAATTTTTATGTGGATATTTTTCAAGAATATGGAATTGAACCATTAATATTTGTCGGAAATGAAGAAAGTAAAAATCTTACTTCATCTGATTTTAGAAATAAGAATGTTAATTCCATCGATTTTGGAAAAGTTAATGGTGAGAATAAAATTCCGTATCGTAGTCAAATAATTGATTTTGCAAATGATGCACGTAGAAAAAATAATAAAAATGGATTTACAGAAATTTTGTCAAATATTGATGTGACAATGATGGATTTGACTTTAAATCGTTTGGTTGAAGAGTGTGGATTTATGCCAGATCAGATCAAAGAATTGGTAAAAAAGGATAAAAATTTTGTTTTTGAAGAATTGTCTAGCTCTATTCACTTCTTCATTGCGCAAACAATCAAATCACATTGTAAGGATGATTAAACTTGGAAATGGTAGTTAAAAACCAATTTATGCCGTCATCTATTGGCATATCTATCTTCAAGGAAAAAGATTCACGCACTTAGTGTTGCATTAAAATTTTTTCTCAAAGTTACCTATGTCACGATCTGACGACATAGATTGGTTTTTAACTGCTGTTTATAGGTTTGGTTCAATAGATGATTGATTGCATTTTTATGTTTTTTGTTGAGATTGATGTTCTTAAAATTAAAAACCAATAACTCATCGCCAATAATTCATAATTCATAACTAAACTAACCATGTCTAAAATCATAAAATTCGGAGCTACTTGCTTTTTTATCTTGATGCTTTTTGGTGTTAGTTCGGGAGTTTATATAATCAAAAAATACAGCAAAGGACTACCGAGCTATGAGCAGCTCAAATCCTATAGCCCATCAATTACGACTCGACTTTATGCATCAGACGGAAAACTTCTTACTGAATATTCTAAAGAAAAACGTATTTTTGTGCCGATTTCTAGCATTCCAAAACATCTAATCAATGCATTTTTAGCGGCAGAAGATAGTAACTTTTATCACCATTCCGGAATTGATTTTTTGGCAATTATTCGCGCGGCTATCAATAATATCTTTTCAATAATTAATTCAGAAGGACTCTCTGGGGGTGGATCAACCATCACTCAGCAAGTTGTTAAAAACTTCCTTCTCACCAATGAGAGAACTTTTCAAAGAAAAATAAAAGAAGCTATTTTAGCCTATCGTATGACGGAAAATTTTTCTAAAGATGAGGTTTTGGAATTATATTTGAATCAAATATATCTTGGTTCTGGATCATATGGAGTTGCTGCGGCAGCTCAGATCTATTTTGATAAGGCAATTGAGGATCTTTCAATAGGAGAAACTGCTCTTTTAGCGACTTTGCCGAAAGCTCCATCAAAGCTTGATCCGAGAAAAAATATTAAGAAAGCCAAAATCAGAAGGGATTGGGTAATCGGAAGAATGGTAAAAGAAGGCTTTATTAGTAAAGAAGATGGTAAAATGGAGATTGAGAAGCCAATTATTTTGGTCGAAAGAAGTGATGGCGAAGTTTTTAAAGCAGAATTTTTTGCAGATGCGGTAAAAAAAGAATTAACTAATCTTTATGGATCGGACAATGTCTTTGAAAGCGGAATTGTGGTGCGCACTACTATTGATCCTGAATTGCAAGAATATGCTGCAAAATCTTTGCAAAATGGCATTGAAAAATATGATATGAAGCATGGCTGGAGAGGTGTTATGGGGAAATATAAAGATATTGAAAGTCTTTCTAAAGAAGTTGCTTTGGAAAAAGATCCTGCTTGGTTAGGGGAATTAGAGTCTTTTCAGATTCGGAAACTTTATAAAAATTCTTGGCAAAAATCAGTGATTCTAAGTGTTGCTAAAGATTTCGCTAATCTTGGAATTGAAGATGGGAGTCTTGGAACTATTTCTTTGTCAGATATCACGTGGGCAAGAAAATATATCGATGCGGACACTAAGGGTGGGAGAATAGAAATAATCGAAGATGTTTTGAATGTTGGTGACATAATTTTGGTAGAGAAAACAAAAACAGAAGGAAAATATTCATTGAGGCAAATTCCTGAAGTAAATGGCGCATTTTTGGCGATGGATCCTCACAATGGCAGAGTTCTGGCGATGATGGGTGGCTATGTTGACGCGGTCAATCAATTCAATCGTTCCACACAAGCTCAAAGACAACCTGGTTCAATCGTCAAAACCTTCGGATATATCACTGCTCTTGAAAATGGATTAACTCCTGCCTCAATCATTATTGATGAAGAAGTTACCTATGATCAAGGTGAGGATTTGGAGCTTTATGAGCCAAGAAACTATTCAGGAAAGTTCTATGGTCCGGTGACACTTCGTTTTGGGCTTGAAAACTCAATCAATGTCACAACTATCAGAATGGCAGATCAAGTTGGCTTGGAAAAAGTTTCCGAAA
>JBLHSZ010000059.1:0-7716 GCA_047627095.1 Rickettsiales bacterium | reverse complement strand
GTCAAGATCTTCTCTAGCTTCGATTAGGTCAAAATGAATGTTAAGGCCATGAGCGAAAACAAGAGCAGCACCTTGTTTCAAATTGTCTTTTAAGTCATCTTTATAGATATCGGCTTGAAATTCATCAGGAGCTAAAACCATAACAACGTCCGCCCAAGCGGCGGCTTCTTTATTTGATAAAACTTCAAAACCAGCATTTTGTGCTTTTGCAGTTGAAACAGATCCAGCTCTAAGAGCGATCTTAACTTCAGTAACCCCACTATCGCGAAGATTTTGAGCGTGAGCGTGAGCTTGTGAGCCATATCCGATGATGGCAACTTTTTTGTTTTGGATGATGCTTAAATCAGCATCGCGATCGTAATAAACTTTCATAATTTTTTAAGATTTGATTAAGATTAAAAAGGGCTGTTATTAGGAGCGGGGCAGTTTATAAATCTGTCAATATAAGTCAATAATAAGTCATCCTTAGAAAATATTATTTTTAGCAAAATATTTTACATTTTGGTTTCGTCAATTAGGATCTGCTTAAATTTCAACCAAAACTACGTTTTTAAATATATTTAT
The DNA here is from genome assembly GCA_047627095.1 of Rickettsiales bacterium. Taxonomy (GTDB): domain Bacteria; phylum Pseudomonadota; class Alphaproteobacteria; order Rickettsiales; family UBA1997; genus JAJTCH01. The sequence goes on along the minus strand of JBLHSZ010000059.1, from coordinate 7,152 downwards.
GAAAAAAATAACTCTTACCATTTTTATTGGATTTTTGTTGTTTCAAAATAATGTATTGGCTAAAGATGCTACTGACGGCATTTGGAAGCAATTGGATAGTAATTATGAAGAAGTTACTAAAAACCAGGATTTGATCAGCGGAGTATGGAGTAATAGAATTTATTTCGAAGATACTTTTGATTCTGATAAAAGAAAAAATCAATATAAAGATACTTTTTTAAGATCAAAACTGAACGCTAATTTCAGGATAAATAGTAATTTTTTTGTAAGCACGATTGCTATATTTGATAAATCAAAACAAAAGTCGGAAAATTTTAGAAGGAATCAATTATCAACAGGTGGAGGAGATCGGTCATTTGAAAATGAAGGACTATTTATTGATGAGTTGGTTTTGAATTATAATTATAAAAATTTTTCAGCTTTAGCTGGAAAATTTACTGCTAATTTTGGTGATGCTTGGTTGAATGATAATGGTATTTGGGCTAATCAAATTGCCAGGAATTATAGACAGGACGAAAAGTTAGGATTGGGAATTGTTGGCAGAGCAGGGGATCAAAAGACTTCTGGTGAATATGTCTTTGGGTTTAGTGTCTTTACTAATGATCGCAAAAATTTAGATAATTCAATCTTTACCAAAAGAGACGGAACCTCCAAAAAAGATGGTGAGGTTGGCGACACTCGTGGTTTGGAATCATATGTTCTATCAACTGATATTTATTATGATTTTGGTAATGATGAAAAATTATCTTATCATTTTTCTTATCTAAATTTAGCCGTTAATGATCGCCATAATAGCAGAAATATCCCCTCATTAATCAATGATCAAAGTGCGTATGCTGCCAATATGAATTATGAATATCCTCTTAATAAGAACTTTTTACTCAAGTCTTTTATTGAATATGTGCAAATCAATAATTTAGAAGGAAATGTTGAGAAAGATGCCAAAATCTTAACGATAAATCTCACAGCCCAAATCTACAAAGATTTCTTTATGACTTTAGCCAGAGCAAAAGAAAAAGAGTTTGAGATTGGAACAAACGGAATAGACAGACATATTAATGAAGTTTCTTTTGGTTATAAATTTGATAATTTAAATCAATTGCTCAAAGGTTTATCATTGTCAATTGGCTATAAGGAAGATAAGCTTGATGACAAGACCAGTTCGATAACAGATAAATCTTTTGGCTTTTTAATCAGACACAAAATTGAATTTTAAAAAATGAGTAAGAATTTAATAATTGCCATTCCTAAAGGAAGAATATTAAGCGAACTTAATGTTCTGTTCGCTAAAATTGGCTTCGTTCCAGAATCAGATTTTTATGATGATAAATCCAGAAAACTAATTTTTGACAGCAATTTTGAAAATTTGAAAATCATCAAAGTCAGAAGTTTTGATGTCGCAACAATAGTAAAATTCGGTGGAGCAGACTTTGGGGTTTGTGGATTGGATGTTTTGGAAGAATTTTCTTCACCAGATATTCACCCACTTTTTGATTTGGGTGTTGGAAAATGTCGACTTTCGATTGCCGCCAAAAAAGATGATTCTTTGATTGGAGATTTTTCTCAAATTAGTCACCTAAGAATCGCTACAAAATATCTTAATTTGACCAATGGATATTTTTCATCAAGAGGCGTTCAGGCAGAATGCATCAAACTCAATGGAGCTATGGAATTGGCACCACATTTGAATTTATGTGACTATATCGTTGATTTGGTTAGCACAGGAAATACTTTACGAGAAAATGGCTTGGTTGAAATTAAAAAGGTTCTAGATGTTAGTTCCTATTTTATCGTTAATCGCCATAGTTTGAAAACCAAGAATCAGCAATTGCTGCAATTTATCAAATTATTTGATATAAATAAAATAATTAAAGATTGAAAATAAATCTATCTTCACTCATTTTCAGAAAACCCCTCATCATGGCAGTTCTTGCTGCATCCTTCTTTTTTTCTGTAATTCCAAATTCTTTTGCCGAAAATGATTTGGTTAGAAATACTGGGATAGATGAAAATGGTCGTTGCCAAACTGAATCTTTAGACTTCGGTCCATATAGATCTAAAGATTTGATATGGGAAATAGATAATCCTACTTGCATAGCATTTGGAGCTTCGGTTGGTGTGGCTTATATTGGAACTGAATTTGCTCAATCAGCTCTATGTGGTTCCAGGAATATAACTATCGCGAAAGATATGGCTGATATTAGTAAGAGATTGGCTCTTTTTCAATTTATTACTGCCCATTCTTTAAGAATGAAAATCAAAGCAGCTAGGGCGTGTTCAGCGCACGTATTGTCTTGTATAGCTCATTTGGGAACGAATGCATATGATTGTCCCGCCGGAGGACTTTGCTGCAGCGCCATAGTAACCTCTGCTGTAGCTTTTGGCGTGGCAACTGCTGAACTAGCAATCATTCATGCAGTGGCAACTGGATCTCAAAAAAATGCTCATATATGTGGTGAAAGATGGGACACTTGGGAAAAATATGATGCAGATAATTCAGAGAAAGGAATTCCTGGTTTTAGTTCTAGTGAAAATCTGGAATATACCGATATCAATGAAGAGAAGCAATATTGGAAGGATCATCTGGGAGTTGAAAAAAGGAAATCATTTTACAAATATGGAAAAAACTCAAAATCATATCGAAAATATATAGAAGATCTTTACCAAGGAAAAACCAGCTCAAAATATTCGGAATATTTGGCAGGAAATTTGGTAACCGGATCTGCTTCAATGGAAGTTCCTGATGGTCAAACAGTTTCATTGGGTAGTTTTACTATAAAAAGCAAATATTATCGTGAATTTATTTATGGAGGAATGGAATTTGAGGGTAATGGCAGTGCATCTTGCCCTCTTCCAGAATGGGATGATGAGAGAAAAATGAGAATCTTGGGATATTCTTCTGGAAACCAAAGATACTATATGAGGGGTCCAAATAAAGCCTCAAATTATGCTTGTGGAAGATATTTATTGACGAAGGATATTGAAAATTCTAAAGCGGCTTATGAATGTTGTAAAAAAGCAAGTCAAGAAACCATGTGTATTGAAGATAATAGGCTGAATGGAGGTCATGTTTTCTGTGCAAAAGGTCAGAATTGCAGTATACTTGGTGTTTCATATGAAATTTTTGAATCAAAAGCTGTTCCCAATCGAATTTGTGCAAAAACATATTCTGTTTGTCCTTACAATCATAATCTGGGTGGAGGAACTGAAATTATTCAACGTGACAACAAGTATGGCATCATGCTCAATCATTGCCAATATTTAAAGCATTGTGTCAAAATTCCTGACGTTCCTTATATTAGAACCAATACTCTTGATGGAGGATGGATATCATCAGCCTGTTTTGATTTAAAAGGTGATTCACAAAATAACTATTCATTTAATGCTGAACTAACTCCCCTCAATAAGACCAAGAACTTTTCTGCTCCAATAGCTCAGTGTTTCAAGGAAACTATGGAAAACATGTTTCTCAACAAAGCAGGAAACACAAAATGCACTGACCCTGATGAAGCTCCAGGCAAGGATGGTGAATGTGAGAGTGGATATATTTATCAAAAGGGAGAAATTGTTGAAGGGCAGGTTTCATTCTTTCAGACAATTCAAAACAATCTCCGGATGATTATAAAGTTAGTAATGACTTTGGCCATTGTTATGCTTGGAATAAAAATACTACTAACCGGAAAGGAGATAGAAAGAAAGGAAATCACTATGTTTGTCATAAAACTAGGCCTAGTTTCTTATTTTGCTTTAGGAACCGCATGGCAAGATCATTTCTTCACAGGAGTCTCAAGTATATCAGCAGATTTGTCGACGATATTTATGAAGATGGATGATAACTATAAGGTTGTTGATAATAAGTTTGAAGACGAAGTTAGAAATTTATTTTCAGCAATAACTAGTGGCTCCGGAGCACTTTCTGTTGAAGAAAATAATTTTGAATTTGCGCTAAATGGCTGTGATTCTAAGTCTAATTTTCTAACGCTAGCCCAGATAACCTTTTGTACAAATAACTCCAGTAGAGGCTGTAAATCTAATATTTTAACTTTAGCGCAAGCAGCAAGTTGTTTGAACGGTCTACGAACCTTTCTAATATACAAAGGTTCGTCAGGAGCCAATGATATGAATATTATTTCCACAGATGAGAGCGATCAGGCAATATTGGAATATAATATAAATAAAGCCGCAACCGAATTAGTAGGAGCCAGCATATCTCCTTTCTCTTTTTCTGGCATTTCTTTTTCTCAAAATAACCAGCTTTCTAGTCAGAGATTTTTAGATGGGTGTCAATTTCCAAAATATAATTATGCTGATAAGAATTCTGATACCTCGTATGATAATCCTGCATATCCACCAGGAAAGGAATATTTGAAAGTCTGGGACATGCTTGATTGCAAAATTGTTAAAGCCCTTGGTTTTGGTCCGAATGTCTCAACTCCAAATCTGGTCATAATGATAGTTGCCGGATTGCTTACTAGTGGTCTTGGAATGATCTTCTTTGTTGCAACCTTTATTTTTGCTTTCTATCTGATCGCCTTAACCGTCAGAGCTCTACATATATTCTTAATAGCATCCATAGCAATCACCATATTGATCTATATATCCCCATTGACCATTACCGCCTGCTTATTTGATAAAACAAAAGATATATATAATGGGTGGAAAGATAATCTGATAAGTTTCGTTTTTCAGCCGTTGATTTTATTTGTTTATATTGGTCTTGTGATAGTTATTTTTGAAAAAGTTGTTATTGGAGATGCTCAGTTTGCTGGCTCAGGAAGAGAAACTCCCAAGACAATTGTTTGTTCAGCGGGTGATGCGGTTAATAACAGTATTTATTGTATTTTCAACTTTAATAAGGTTGATAATAATAATGCTTTATCTGCTTTAGGAATAGCTTTGGTAACCTTCTTTGATGCAGATATGAGAGATAAACTTCCAACAATAATAAAATCTGCGTTTTTGATGTATATTCTAACTCAATTCTTAGCGCAAATACCTGGTTTTTCTCAAAGAATGTTGGGTGGATTAGAGCTTTCCAGTTCCTCTGGTGGAACTGGGGCGATACTCATTAGGTCTCGTAAAGTTACTAGTGCTATTCAATCGAGAGGAAGTAGAGCTGTGAGAAAATGGACTCCTCGAATTGCTAGGTCCATAACGCCGAAAGCAACAATGAGCAAACCAGAAGGAGTAAAACCAAAATCACCATCTGACGGTCTTGGTTAAAATATATTGACTTAAAGACAATCTTGTAAATAATCATTACCTCTTTTGTAATGCCATTTTTTGGCACTATAAAATCATGGCAGGCGTAGCTCAGTTGGTAGAGCATCAGATTGTGGTTCTGAGGGTCGCGGGTTCAAGCCCCGTCGCTTGCCCCAAAAATTCACAAATTATTGACATGGATATCCTATTCTTTGCTGCAGTCGCGGTTTTTATATTCTTTAAATTGCGTGAACAATTGGGGAAAGTTGATAATAAGCAAAAAGAAGAGTGGAAAAAAAGAAATTCCATTAAAAATTTCATAAAAGAGCGCACAAAAAACACTGGTCAAAACTCGACAGCAAATCAGCCAAAAATCGTTTCCATTGACGGATCTGAATTTATTGCTAAAGAAGAAACAAAAAATTCAATTGATCAAAATTCTAAAAAAATTCTTGATAGCTTGGAAGATGATCTAAAAAACAGCCTTGTAAAAACCTTAGAAAAATCAAATCTTTCACCTAATCAGTTTCTATCTGGATCTAAAAGTGCTTTTGAAACCATTCTCAATGCATTTGCAATAGGTGATACAAAATCCTTAAAACCACTTCTATCTGAAAAAATATTCTTGCAATTTGAAGAAGAAATAAATAATCGCGCCAAAAATGATCAGGTTCTGAATCTTAAAATCATTTCTATTGACGATGCAAAAATAACTGAAGCCACCAATGTTAGTGGTTTTTCCCAAATCATCATTTCTTTCACATCCAAGCAAATTAATAGCGTTACTGAAAATAATAAAATTATCGCTGGCAGTGAGACCGAAATCAGCACAGTAAATGATATTTGGACTTTTAAAAGAAGTGTCAAATCTAAAAATCCTAATTGGCTACTTAGCGCTACTAGCTAAAAAACTTTAAATTCAAAAAAAACATGAGCAATTCTCTAAATGTTAAAAAATCATTTAACGTTAATGGCAAAGATTATCATTTTTTCTCTCTTCAAGAGGCAGCAAAAATTCTTGATAAAGACATATCAAAACTTCCTTACAGTTTAAAAATTCTTTTAGAAAATCTTCTTCGCTTTGAAGATGGTGATGCGGTTAAAGTTGAAGATATTAAGGCAGTTATTGATTCGGTAAAAGATGAAAATAAGAGGGTTGAAATTGCTTTTTCTCCATCAAGGGTTCTTATGCAAGATTTTACTGGAGTTCCTGCCGTTGTTGATTTGGCGGCTATGCGTGATGCGATGAAAAAAATCGGTAAAGATCCAAAAAAGATCAATCCTTTGGTTCCTGTTGATTTGGTTATTGACCATTCTGTGCAAGTTGATTTCTTCGGAAACAATGACGCTTTTGCTAAGAATGTTGATATGGAGATGCAAAGAAACAATGAGCGCTATCAATTCTTAAAATGGGGTCAGCAATCTTTTGACAATTTTAGAGCTGTTCCTCCTGGAACAGGAATATGTCATCAGGTGAATTTGGAAAATTTGGCTAAAGTCGTTTGGACAAAAGAAATTGATGGAGAAACCATCGCCTATCCTGACACTGTTGTTGGAACTGATTCTCACACTACCATGATCAATGGACTTGCTGTTCTTGGTTGGGGAGTTGGGGGAATCGAAGCTGAGGCATCAATGCTTGGACAACCCATTTCAATGCTAATTCCTGAAGTTATTGGTTTTAAATTATTAGGAACTTTGAATGAGGGAGTCACTGCAACTGATTTGGTTTTGACGATCACAAATATATTGCGCGGGCAAAATGTGGTTGGAAAATTTGTTGAGTTTTTCGGATCTGGACTCAAAAATCTTAGCCTTGCTGACAGAGCAACTATCGCCAATATGGCTCCTGAATATGGTGCGACTTGCGGTCTTTTTCCAATTGATGATGAAGCCATAAAATACCTACATCTAACCGGAAGAGATGAAGATCAAATTGCTTTAGTTAAA
>JBLHSZ010000058.1:0-7756 GCA_047627095.1 Rickettsiales bacterium | reverse complement strand
TTTTGTGATTTTTATTTTCTAACAAACGCGCTACCGGTAGCGCGTTTGTTAGGTTAGATTTCTAGTTTTTGTAAGGCAAGGTAAAAAAATCTTAATGATGAGACGATTCTGAGAATCATGGTGAAAGGAATGAAATTTAATTTGTGGAAATGGTATTATTTTAAAAACTCTCGTGGACAAAACCAAGGGTTGATTTGATTCGAGTACTCATCCAAATATGGGTATTGTAATTTTTTATCTGCTGACCGGCAATAAAGAAGATTGTTGTTTAAAAATTAGAATCAGGCTCAGAAATGATATTTTGTAGTGTTCTGAAAACTAATTCTGACCTTTTTCACGCGAGTTTTTTTCCAACTGTTCTACTAACTCAGGCGGCACATTTCCAAGATTTTCATGAAAGCTTCCGCTCCTTGATCTTTTTGGATGTGTGTTTGTGGAAGGAGGTTTTATTTTATGATCTATTGTCTGGATGGTAGCCCAAGAAATATCCAAGCTGACCGCGCCAAATCTAATTAAATTTTTATCCAGAAAATCAACAATATTGGGATTGCCACACAATAAATCGAAAAATTTATTTCCTTTGACGTTTTCTGTGTTACCTTGGGAAAAATCTTTTAATGCCAACAAATATTGTGTTGGTAGATTTTCTTTGCCAGAATTTTCCCCTTCCGTCTCCAAAGCTGATTGTAAATCATCACTAAATTTAATAAATTTCTTAACGGTAGTTGCTGATTTATTTGATTCGATTATTTGCCTAAATTGTGTTTTATGTTCATCTAGATTTGCCGCTTTATGTAGATTGTATTGATTATCACTTCTAAAATCATGGAATATTGATTCTATTTTAGATTCGATGTTATCTTCTGATTTATTCATTGGTTGGATTATTGGGTATTTTTGTTAAAATATTTTAAGCGCAAAAATCTTTAATATCTTCTAGATTTTTAATTGATTTTCCGGTCATTTCTTTGCAAGTTCTAGCTACTAATCCAGACAATACTTTTCCTGATCCAATTTCAATAACTTCTTTGATTCCTTTGCTTTCCAAATAAATCATGGTTTCACGCCATCTGACAGATCCAGTTATTTGGCTAGCGAGGAGGTCTTTGATCTCTTCAGGATTGGAAACTTCACGAGCTGTAACATTGGCAATTAGTGGAATGTTTGGAGATTTAAATTCAGTTCCTGCCAAGGCCTCTTTCATCTTTATTTGTGCATCACCCATCAAAGCAGAGTGAAAAGCTCCGCTAACAGGAAGTTCAATCGCTCTTTTTGCACCTTTGGATTTGGCAATATCAATAGCTCGAAGGATTGCTGATTTTGATCCGCTAATGACGATTTGGCCAACTGAATTGTCATTGGCGATTTGACAAACTTCACCTTGCGCTGCCTCCAAAACGATTTGCTTAGCAACCGCAATTTCAACTCCTAAAATTGCCGCCATTGATCCTGCAGTTTTTGTGCCACAATCGGCCATTGAATTTCCTCTGATTTGCAAAAGTTTGGCAGTTTGGCTGAGTGAAATGGATCCGGATGCGCAAAGAGCAGAATATTCACCAAGAGAATGTCCAGCCACAAAACTGCATAAATCACCAAGTTTTTTACCAAATTCTTTTTCCAAAACTTGAGTGATGGCGATTGAAACTGCCATCAAGCTGGCTTGAGTGTTTTGAGTCTTGGTAAGTTCTTCTGCCGGCCCTTCGAAAATTATTTTAGAAAGATTAAAGCTCAAAATATCGTCAACTTCATTAAAGATTTCTTTAGCTACAGAAAAATTATCAAAAAGATCTTTCCCCATTCCAACGATTTGAGAACCTTGGCCAGGAAAGACGATTGCTGTTGTTTGTTTTGACATGATTTATTTTGTTATTTTTTAATTAGAGATAATTTTATCTGTATTGCCACATCTTCACCTGTTGGGGCTTGTTTTGTGGCAATAAGACTAATAATTTATGAGCGACAGATCATGCGGATTCTACGCATATTTCTTCAAAATTCTCTGCACATCATCTTTGAGTTTAGGGTTGTCTAGGGCAAAAGCAACATTCGCTTCTAAAAATCCCAAAACATTTCCACAATCAAATCTAGTCCCAACAAATTCTTGGTAATAAAAAGGATGGTCCTTGGACATTGCATTCATCGCATCGGTGAGTTGAATTTCTCCGCCACTGCCTTCTTTTGCGCATTCTAAATATTCAAAAATCTCAGGTTGTAAAATGTATCTACCGTTGATTGCCAAATTTGATGGAGCCTTGCCAATTTCTGGTTTTTCAACCATGTCTAAGATTTGTTTGCTGTTGTGATCTGCGGCAACAATTCCATATTTATTGACTTGATCATCTTCAACCTGAGCCACCGCAACAATGCTTGAGGTTGATTCTTTGCTTTCCTGAAGATCAATCATTGATTTTAGGAAGTTATTTTTATCCAAAATCATCTCATCAGCCAAAATGACCACGAAAGGCTCATCACCAATAAAATTTCTAGCACACCAAACTGCATGACCCAATCCCAGAGGTTCTTGCTGTCTAACAAAGGCGATTTGCCCGGCTTTTGGCAGCCATCCCATCACCTCATCTAGTTGAGTATTTTTACCTTTAACGCCTAATTTTGATTGTAGTTCGTAGGCGTGATCGAAATGGTTGTTGATGGCATTTTTATTGCGTCCAGTCACAAAAATGAATTCCTCAATTCCAGCATTTATTGCCTCTTCAAAAGCATATTGGATTAGTGGCTTATTGGCCACAGGAAGCATTTCTTTGGGAGTTGATTTGGTCGCAGGAAGAAATCTAGTTCCAAGACCTCCGACTGGAAAAACTGCTTTACGTATTTTTTTCATTACAATTCGGGCTTTAATTTTCGATAAATCGTTGATCTTCCTACTTTTAGTTGTTTGGAAACTTCAGACAGGTTTCCATCAAAACAATGGAGTAGTTTAGTAAAAATTTCAGATTCAATTTCTTCTAAATTTTTACATTTTCCATCTGGAAAGAATAAATCCAACATACCATCTTTGGCGGTGAATTCTTTTGATTTTTTTCTACTTCTTCCAACGCTGTTGTAATTGATGATTTGTGGAAAATGTTCAGATTTCAAATATTCGTCATTGCAAAGTATTACTGCTCTGAAGATGTAGTTTCTAAGTTGTCTGATGTTGTCTTCCCAATCAAAACTACAAATCATGTAAAGAGTATCTTCGTCGATTCCTTTGATAACTTTATTTTCACTGATGCTAAAATCTCGACAAAAATTTCTGGCAAGAATTTTGGTATCTTCTGAACCTCTTTCTTTCAAAGACGGCATTGAAATCAAAAATACTCCTAAACAATAATAAAGATCTTCTCTGAATTTGTCGTGACGAACATAGCTTTCCAAATCTTGATTGGTTGAAGAAATGATTCGAATGGAAACTTTCGTGATAGCTTTAGTATCTACTTGTTCTGAGATTCCTTCTTGGGATAATTTGAGGATTTTTCCTTGGATTCCTGAGTTTAGAGCATGAATATTATTTAAAAATAAAGTTCCTCCATTAGCTTCTCTAATTTTACCGGCTATTTCATTGCTTCCAAATAGAATTAAATCAGCGTCACTTTGTTTTATTGCCTCGCAATCAACAACAATAAATGGTTTTCCTGATTTTGATCCTGAACCATGAATTGCTCTTGCCAATAGTTCTTTTCCAGTTCCAGATTCGCCATCAATTAAAATAGGAATATTGGAGTTGCTAGCTTTTTTGGCTAGATTGACGGTGGAGATAAAATCTTTACTGTTACCAATTAGGTCAGAAAATGAAACTTGTTGATTGTTATTGCGCTCTAGATTGACAACTTGTTGTTTAAGAGCTTTTTTTGCAATAGCACTATTGATTGAGGTTGTGACTCTAGCGAATAAATCTTTTTCACCTTTAACGATGTAGTCGATTGCGCCAAGATTTGCAGCAATAACAGCAGATGAAACTTCATCACTTGCGGTCAGAATGATGACTTGCACATCACCTTTGTGATGAGCTATTTTTCTTAAAATTGTGATTCCATCAGTTTCTGGCATTGAAAGATCCAATAGCATGACAGAAATATCACTTGGACGAATGCCATCTAATGCTTTTTTATTTATAAAATAATCAACAACTTCATCCCCATTGGTCATTGCAATTGGATTGTGCCCTATGTCGGTTACGAATTTACTCATCAATTTGATTTGAACTAACTCATCATCGATGATTAAAACATTTTTTGCAGTCATGGTATTTTAAATCTTGTTATTAATTTTGGCTATTCTCACGTTTAGCTTGAAAAAGTTGGATAATCTTAGCAGAAGTTTCTTCTACTGATCTTTTGGTAACATCAATTACCGGGCAGTTTAATTTGGCAAATAATTTTCTTGATTCAGCAATTTCACTTTTAACAGCTTCAATGTCGATGTAGTCACTATCAATATCTCCACCTATCAAAGCCAAGCGGTTTTGTCTGATTTGAATTAATTTTTCTGGGTTAATTGTCAGACCCACAAGCAATGGTTTTTTTAAATCATAAAGATTTGTCGGAACGGTTTTAATATCAGCAAAAGAAACATTGGCGGTTTTGTATCCTCTGCAAGACAAATAAACTGATGTTGGTGATTTTGAAGTTCTCGAAACACCCAATATCACAATATCAGCATCATACAAATCCCAACTTGATTGACCGTCATCATGAGTGATGGTGTAATTTATTGCCTCAACTCTAGAAAAATATTCTCGATCCAGATTATGTTGTCTGCCAACTGCATGGTTCACATTCAGTCCTAAATAATTAGAAAACTCATCAATGATTCGAGACAATGCTGGAATACATGGAATATTTAATTTGAAACAATGTTTTTTTAGATCCTCAATCAGACCGTCTTCCATAATCGTGTACAATACAATTCCCGGATTTTTGGCAATAGATTCTTTAGCTTTTTCAATTTGGCTTTTAGTTCGAATCAAAGGCCAAATAAAATCAACAGATTCTACATTCTCAAATTGTGACAAAACAGCTCTTGAAATTGAGCTTAATGTTTCTCCCGTAGAATCAGATATCAGATGTAAATTGATTGGTTTATTGGAATTTTTGCTCATCTACGATCTTTCATTTTTGGTATCGACAGGTCAGAATTAACAACAATGGTCATTTTGGTTCCTTGAGGAACTCTAATGACCGGTCTGAGATTGATAGCGTTGGTAGAAACATCACTTAGTGTACTAACTAATGTTGATGCAACATCTGAAATAACCTGAGTAGAAGCATTGCTAGTCGTAGTTGTGGATCCTGTGGTTGGGCTGGTTGTTGTCGTAGAGCTATTTCCTCCGGCAAGTTTTTCAGCTCCAATCGCTCCACCAATAGCCAAAATACTAGTCAGAAGTGAGTTCGTCAGTGCGGCGCCATATTTATTGTCAATATCACCGGCAATTCCTGATCTACCAAATTGGTCTGCCGCAACAAAACCGATAGCTAAATCAACTCCATCTGGCCTGATCAATCTTGACCAATTTATTTCTACCCGACCTTGACCACGCACAATATTAGTAGAAAAAGCGCCAAATAATCTTGATCCTTTCGGAATTAGGATGTTGGTTCCTGATTCAGCATAAACATCACGGCTAATTATCCCCCTAACTGACCCAGGAATTTCAGTATTAATTGCTGTTTCCAAGACTGCAGACATCATCTTTCCTTGGATTATCATGGTAGTTCTATCACGAATAATTGTTGGGGTGACGGCGGTAGTAGTATCTACCAAACTATCGATGGCATTTTGATTTAAAGGAATAATTCCTCCGGCAAAACGATCATTATCAAAAGAACTTTCAACCAATCCTCCAACGCCAGTGCTTTCAACGATAATTGGTGATCTTCTGGGATCTACGGGAATTTCTACGGGAATTTCTACGGGAATTTGCGGAGCCGTTTCATTGTTTGCTGTGGGTTGTTCATTTTGGGGAATTTCTAGAAAGCTTGGCAGAACTGTGTTATGAAAACTCAAATCATCAGGAATATCTGGCAATGTCGGAATATCTGGCAACTTTGGCGCACTTAGAATATCGGGTTCTTGCTCATCTTCTAGTTCTGCGATTAAGCTTGATTGAGCAGGAGATCCTGCTGCGGGAGTGTTTGATCCCACTACTGATTCATTAGTAACCTCTTCTAATTGTTCAACTTGACTGGGTCCTTCGCCTTTGAAGAAAAGAAAATATATGACTACGGTAATCAATATTGCCGAAGCAAAGATAACCATCATTTTGTTGTTTTTGCTGCTTGAAACTCCAGTATCAGCCGAATAGACTTCAGCCGATTCGTCATCATCTTCATCTTCAGTTTGTGCATCCACCTGATCTTCCGCTTGTTCTTTTTTGTATTTTTTAAATAGTTTGCTTTTCATAGCTAAAATTTACTTAATAAATTCTTAAAATTCTTTTGAGCTGCCTGGCTTGAATAAAGATCTATTAGTTCTTTATGGGCATGATAAATTAAATCCGGTATTTTTTTAGGATTATCTATTAAATCCATAATTGCTAAGGCAATTAAATCTGGTTTGGAGTTATTAATTAAAATACCACTTACCTCATCTTGCAAAATCATAATGGCTCCTGCAGTTTTTGTAGAAATGATCGGCTTTTTATAAAGCATTGCTTCGAGAATCACAAGTCCAAAAGTCTCCTCTTTCGATGGTAGACAAAAAATATCAATCTCATTAAAAAATTCTTCACGATCATCAATCCAACCTAAAAACTCAATAGAGTCTTGCAAATCAAGTGAATTACGTAGATATTCTAGGGATAACTTTTCATCTCCAGACCCGGCAATTTTGAGTTTGACGGGATAATTATTTTTATGCAGAATTTTTATAGCTTCAATCAAAAAATCCAACCCTTTTTCTTTTGATAGTCTGGCAATTGCACCAATAATGATATCTTTTTTAGGATCTTTATTTGAGTCAATTGAACCATTTCTTCCAATTATTAATTTGTTCTCCAAATCCTGAGTTATTTCTTTTTCTTCAATATCAATAAAATTAGGCATCACTAAACTTTTATTCTCATCTTGACCGAATTTGATTGTTTTTTGATGAATATCTTTATTGACCGACAAAATAAAATCAGCTTCAATTGATCTTTTGACATTACCGCTGTGATTAACTGCGATTTGAGGAATTTTGTGGGATAATTTTTTGATAGCTTTGCGCGTCAGAATAATGGCTTTTCCAGTATGAGAAAAGGCCAAATCAGCTTTAAATTCTTTTAATGAATTTTTGATCTTGTTGATTGTAAAAATATCGTAATACCCAAAGTGATTTGGAGCTTCAACTATCTTAACTCCCAAATTTTCTAAATCCTTAATATAAGGCGCTTCAAATCCAACGATAGCCAAAACATCATGACCTAATCTTTGCATAATTTTGCAATAGTTAACAAAGGATTGCTCAACCCCTCCATTTTGACTACTGAGTAAAATATTGGCAATTTGCACAGGATTTTTAGTTTAAAGTGGGAAATTTAATTGACTTAAAGCGAAGCAAAACCTAGATTTTGCGTCTATGCAAATGTTAAGAAGAAAATTTATTAAAACAATATCTTTAACAGCAATTTTTGGAGCTGCGGGGTTTTTTATTACGCGCAATAATTTTCATCAATCAATCAATTTTAATCAATCAAAAAAAGGAAAAATTATGACTTTTGAACTTCCAAAATTACCTTACGCAAAAAATGCTTTAGAGCCACATATCAGTGAAAATACTT
>JBLHSZ010000057.1:0-7852 GCA_047627095.1 Rickettsiales bacterium | reverse complement strand
AGAGACCAGTCAGATAATCTAGAGATTCCGGCGTCTAATCTACTTTTTGTTTGTATAGCGACAAGCTCATGAGCTGCAATACTTTCTTCTTGAATTTCTAAAGTAATTTTATATCTGATAACGTTTAGATATGCTTCTATTGTAAACAGCGATATTAGGTTTTTTATTTGATCCAGTTCCTCATCACTAGATCTAATGATAGATTTATTCATTTTTACATCTGTTATTTTTCCTTCTCCAAAAATATTTTGATGCAAATTAACTGAAAGTTTTTCAGTTCCATATCTTGATGAGACTGTAGAGGTTGCAGGATTGCTATATTGAGACCCAATTCCTGCACTAGCAGTAATAACAGGAAGAGTGTTCATGAGAGATTGTTTCAATAGGTTGTAGCTTTCTTCCCTATTGGAAATTCTTTCTTTAATATCTGGACTATAGATTAGAGCCTTGTTTATGTAGTCAATCATTTCCAAAGATTGACCGCTTTGTGAGACATCATCTAGCTTGTGGATTAATTTTAATTTGCTTATTTTTTTAATTTGGGTCTTTAGTTTAAAAACAGTCTTTGGCTGACTAACTATAGTTTTGGTGGGTATCTCGATATAGGTTTTTTGATCATATACATCTGCACAATAAGCTTCACTTAGACAAGCAGATAGAATTATATAAGGCAGAACAATAGCGATCTTTATGTATTTCATGCTTAATTTATTGTCAATCTTCACAAAGTTATTCCCGCAATTATATGTTCAAAATTAAATTCATTTTCAGCAATCCAGCTTAATGATAGAAATTGTAATGGTAACAACATTTTTAAATATTTTTTTTACAGAGTGAAGCAAATAAACTTCTACATAAAAACAACATCAAGCTAATATTAAGCTATATTAATCACTCTTTTTTAGTCTATTATGGCCCGCCTAAAATCTAATCTAACACTAAAAAATGTAGAAATACATGTCATTATGGTGAACTCCGTGGCGTTGCTACGCAAACACTTGATTCCCCCAAAAATTAATACAATGTATCTAAAATTATTACAACAAATTTATCATCACATGACATAAATTACCCACGCATTTCAGACCACTAATTCTTAATTTTTCTTAGACTTTTTACCTCGAATATTTATCAATATTTACAAATTTAATTTGAGGTTATAAATGTCAAAACAACTAAAAAAGTACAATTCAGATTTTAAACCAAAAGTAGCTTTAGAATATCTTTCAGGAGGGTTTGCCATTTTTCAAATATGCAATATATTTGGAATCTCCAAGAATTTTTTAGACCAAAATACGCATGAGAAAATCAGGTTTTTTTGAAAGTCATGAAAATGCAAATAATTGGGGAGTGATTGCCTTTCCTAAGTATTTGAAAGAAATCAAATACTCCAGTTCGTCTTCTCAATCCAATTCACCAAATACATTTCAAAGATATGTGAGTGATATTAAATCAAAAATTGTTGAAAAAATTATGGGACTAACAAGAGCTATTTTTCCACCAAAAAAATTTCTAATGACGGAATTTTTACCATCAAGAAATCCAGAAACAAATCTATTTCCAAATAGCTTTCGCTATTAAATTATGAAGGAGTCTGAGCAAAAATACTGAAGAAGGAAATGTTAACGTTTATGAAGTAATTATAAAAACATTATCCCATTCTAATCAATCAAGTAAACCCGATAGCTCACCGTGATATCTTTGACATCTTTAAATTCCAAATCCTTTTCAATATCAGGATTGATACGAAAATTGATAGGCATTGGCTTTTCTTCACCAGAATTCAAAGGTGTTGTACCAAAACAAATACACTCCACCCTTTCCAGATATTTTCCTATTCCATCAGGCTTTAAATCAAAATGAGCCCCAACGGTGATGTTTTCTTTTGAAAGATTCCGAGCCAAATAAGAATTGAGAATTTTTTTGCCATTCAAAATATCTAAATTTGCAGTTTTTGTTTTAAACTCAACGACATTTTCCAGATCTTTTGGGATTTGGGCGACAAAATTGATTGTCATTTTATTAATTCCATTTTTATGCGAAGAAAAACTAGAAAAAGTAATTGGTGTGCAATTTTTCATTATTTTGCAAAAGAGGTTGTAAGGCTGCAATAAGACAAATCCTAATAATAAAATCCCAACAACAACATAAAGGGTGTTTTTGATGAACTTGCCTTGAACTTCGTTTGACCACATAATTATTGACTGATTTTTTTGATAATTAAATGATTGATGAGAATCGTTATGATGATATTGAGAAGGATTAATAGGATGATTTTTATGCTCAAAATGATTGAGGGATTTTTAAATAAAAACCCAATCAACAACAATGAAAAACCATAAATATTGGCGATAAAAATCAGCTTTATTCTCACAAAAATATCTTTGCTTTTAAAAAGCCCTAGGGCACAAAGCATAAAAATCAAAACACCAAAAATGGAGAAAATATTAGAGGCGATATTCATTCAACTGTTTTTTAATTGTTAATTTTATTCTTCCAATCTTCATCCTCGAAAAAACGAGGATCTTGTGAGTTTTTATTCTTAAGATTTATCTCGTAAGATCCCAAATCAAGTTTGAGATGACGATTTACTTAAATCTTCGAGTGATTCTGAAACAAAAACAAAACCACCAGCAATTCCATCAAAACCAACAGAAAAACAATATCGATTATTGACACTATCCCGACATTTTGATTGGTTAGGATCAAAATAATTATTCCAGTAAAAAGAAAATAAAGACTAATGGTTTTTTGCAAAAAATCTTTAGACAAAAGGGGTTTGAAAGCGACCAGAACAAGACTTAAGATAATCGCTATATTGATGAATATTGTCATTATTTGATGAATTTTTTCTGAAGTTCCATCATTTTCAAACAAGCCCGAACTGCAAATCCACCTTTATCTTTTTGATTTAAATCCGCTCGTGCAATTGCCTGATCTTCATTCTCACAAGTGATTATTCCATAACCAATTGCCAGATTTTCTTTATATCCAAGCTCATTCAAGCCTTGAGCACTCGTCTGACAAACATAGTCGTAATGGGTGGTTTCACCTCGAATCACACAACCTAAAGCAAGATAACCATCATATTTTTTTGATTTAGAAGCGAAAGAAATTGCGGCCGGAATTTCAAAAGCACCCAGAACATCAATTATTTCATATTCTAATTGATGATTTTTTGCTTGTGCAATCGCACCTTCCAAAAGCATTTGAGATATTTTTTGATAAAATGGAGCTTGAACAATTAGTATTTTTTGCATTATGATCTTTTTTTTAAATAAATATTTTCCTTTAAGGCAAAAAACCTTGTAGACAATAAGCAAAGCGCAGATCGTCCTTTAGATGATGTTAAAATAAATATTCGCCCTTTGGGCATCAAATTCTGGGGATCCCCGCAATGCGGGGCGTGGCTAATGACACGTTCTTTAAAAAAATAACCAACACAAACTATTTGATATGATTAATATCTTCAATTTATTTCTAACATTATTTTTCTTTTGGGTTTTACTGGCCTTCGCAGGTGATAAATTTTCTTGGGAATATTTATTTATTGGCATTGGATCGTCCATTATAGCTAGTCTTGCTGCTTGGAAAATGAAAATTATCAATAGACATAGTCACTTTTTGTTTCTTCATATTGGTTTTTATCGCCATTTTGTTTGGCTAATTATTTCTTCTTTTATAGGTTCGATTGCAATGATTCTTAAAATCGCTTTTTCAAAATCAAAAATAGATCCAAAAATTCACTTATTAGAAGTTGAAAAAATCACTAATCGTCAATTGGTTATACTAATTCCAACCATAAACCTGACAAAAAATCTTTTATTCATCGGTTTTAATAAAAACCAACTTAGTGTTGCAAATTTTGGTTCTGGTGATTTTGGAAATTTAGATTTGGATAGAATAATCGAAAATTTGGACAAAATAAATGACAATAATTTAGTTTAAAATTTCATTTTATTATCTGATACCTTCAATTTATAATCCCAGATATTAAAGTTAGAAGTTAGGATGTTAACTAAAGAATTATTTCATCGAATTAGATAACCTTTACAAAGATGACAAAACCGCGTAAAAATATATCGGTTGATCAGATCAAGCTTCTTATTTTTATAATTTTAAAACAATGCCTAATATTTTATTCGTAGCACTTGGAGGAGCTCTTGGTGCCTGTTCTCGCTATTTG
The DNA here is from genome assembly GCA_047627095.1 of Rickettsiales bacterium. Lineage (GTDB taxonomy): Bacteria > Pseudomonadota > Alphaproteobacteria > Rickettsiales > UBA1997 > JAJTCH01. The sequence continues at coordinate 3,666 of JBLHSZ010000057.1, read as the reverse complement.
TTGATTGAGGCGGTTATTTTCCTCCATCGTGGTAGTGCATTTCCTGTTGGCACTATTTTGGTTAATATTATTGGATCATTTTTAATGGGTGTTTTTCATTTTTATTTGACCCATCACCTAGAATCAATACCGATTCAAGCTCGACTTTTTCTAGCAACTGGTTTACTTGGAGGATTCACAACTTTTTCTGCTTTTACTATAGATGCTTTGCGACTAATTAGCGCTTCGCAATATGGTTTGGCTTTGGCCTATATTTTTTCTTCCCTAATTCTTTCAATCCTAGCGATATTTATGGGATTCTATTTAAGTCAATATTTTTCATCTTAATGACAAATAATTTTAAACTAAATTCTCATTTCAAACCTTCTGGAGACCAACCACAAGCAATTGAAAAATTGATCCAAGGTGTCAATTCTGGAAAAAAAGAACAAGTTCTACTTGGTGTGACTGGTTCGGGAAAAACCTTCACAATGGCTAATGTCATTGCCAGAACTGGTCGCCCTGCCCTGATCATGGCGCACAACAAAACTTTAGCGGCACAGCTTTATGGTGAAATGCGCGAGTTTTTTCCCGAAAACCAAGTCGGATATTTCGTCTCTTACTACGATTATTATCAACCCGAAGCCTATATTCCAAAAACTGACACTTTCATTGAAAAAGATAGCTCTATCAATGAAGAGATTGATCGATTGCGCCATAACGCAACTCGCGCTTTGTTTGAAAACCGCGATTCTATCATTATTGCTTCAGTTTCTTGTATTTATGGTATTGGGTCGCCAGAATTTTATGGAGAAATGGCAATTCGCCTCAAAGTTGGTGAGGAAATCAATCGCCAAAAACTCCTAAATCGCTTGGTTGATTTGCAATATAATCGCAATGAAGTTTCTTTTGAGCGTGGTGATTTTCGGGCAAAAGGTGACTCAGTCGATGTTTTTCCATCACATTTGGATGATCGAGCTTGGAAAATTGTCATGTTTGGTGATGAAATAGAAGAAATAAATGAATTTGACCCGCTAACTGGTGAATTTTTCGACAAAAAAACCGATATTGCCATCTACCCTTCTTCGCATTATGTAACTCCAAAGAACAACGTGATGGCGGCAATTTCACACATTAAAGCTGATCTAAAAATTCGTCTTGAGCAGCTAGAATCAAGGAAAATGTTGGTTGAAGCACAAAGATTGGAACAAAGAACGGTTTATGATATGGAAATGATGATCGAAACCGGATCTTGTAAAGGAATCGAGAATTATTCACGATATTTGACTGGAAGACCTGAAGGAACTGCACCACCGACTTTGTTTGAATATTTGCCCAGTGACGCATTGCTTTTTGTCGATGAGAGTCACGCTTCTGTTCCACAAATTGGGGCGATGTATAAAGGTGATTTTGCCCGTAAAACCAATTTGACCGAACATGGTTTCCGCCTGCCGAGCGCCAAAGATAATCGTCCTTTGAAATTTGAAGAATGGGAAAGTTTCAAACCACAAACAATTTATGTTTCAGCAACACCAAACAAATATGAATTAGAGAAAACCGGCGGAGAAACCGTCGAACAAATCATTCGCCCAACTGGTCTTCTTGATCCAATTTGTGAAATTCGCCCCGCCAAAACCCAAATTGATGATTTGATGAGTGAAATCAAACTCACCGTCGATAAAGGATTTAGAACCATCGCCACGACTTTGACCAAAAAAATGGCAGAATCTTTGAGTGAATATTTGAACGATTGTGGCTTAAAAACCGTCTATATGCATTCAGAAATTCAGACTTTGGAGCGTATTGAGATTATTCTCGATTTAAGAAGAGGAGTGCATGACGTTTTGATTGGGGTCAATTTGCTACGTGAGGGGCTGGATATTCCTGAATGTGCTTTAGTGGCGATTTTAGACGCCGACAAAGAGGGTTTTTTGCGTAATGAAACTTCATTGATCCAAACTATTGGAAGAGCAGCTAGAAACTCTGAATCGAAAGTGATTTTATATGCCGATAAAGAGACAAAATCAATCAAAGCAGCTTTATCTGAAACTTCACGAAGAAGAAAGATTCAACAAGCACATAATAAAAAACACGGAATCACCCCGACAACAACTAGCAAGTCATTTTCTTCACCTCTCGACAGTCTTTACAACAAAAGCAAAGAATCAAAATTATCGCGCAGCAAGAAAAATTTGAAAAGCAAAGAAAATTATGATGAAATTTTTGAGGAAGCAAAACACGGAAATTTCAAAACTTTGAACAAAAAGTTGCCTGAACTAAAAGAGCAAATGCAAGATGCGGCAGGAAATCTTGAGTTTGAAAAAGCAGCTCATTTGCGTGATGTGATCCGCAAGCTAGAAGGGATAAAATTGATTTAAAATAGATATTATAACCTGAGAGGCTTGAGTTCCTAAGAAATTTCCAACAGAAAATTTATCGGTGATTAGAAAAATTCTAGGTAATTAATTGATTTTCCCCGATCAATTAAATTTCTTCTATATTTCCCACCAAACTAACTATATAAAATCACTTATCACAATGAAGACCAATCTATCTTTGATAAAAAATCAAATAATAACTATTAGCTAATTAATTGAATTGCAGGTTTTTTTATATTTTTAACGCTTTTTTGGTAAATTTTTTTTAATATAAGGGATGTTTGAAAAAATATTATCAAAAAATAAACACAAATATGGGGAAAGATTCGGTTTAATCAACTAGATAAAAGTGTCAAATAGTCAGCACAACGATCTTCCTCATAGCATTCAAAAGGAGACTTCTTTCATTCAAATAAAACCAAAAGATACCCTATTAAAAAAGGATGTCCTGTTAGGGTTTAGTTTCTGTGCGGTTTATTTCCTAGAAACAGAGTTTTGTGGTAAAAAAATCTGTTTCTAAGGGGTCTGTTTTTGGTGCTTAGGCTTTTTGGGTGTCATTATATATAATGTTTTGGACTTGTTTGGGTGTCATTAATGTTGGAGTTAATCTAGTTGATAAGATAATTTCATCTACCATATATCAATAGAATAAATAGAATAATATTTCTACTCTAGGTAGAAAAGTGGAACCAAAAGATGAAAGTTTTTAGAAATTAATTTTTGTGGTGGATTGTTTCAAAAAACACAAGGTAGCAGTGCAAAACCCACTAATTTGCAATTAAAAAAGTTCAAAAAATAATTTCCAGACAAAACTTATGTGCCAACTTTTTTCCGGACACTAAATTAAGCAGATTTTAAGTATTTCCTATTCACCTTTTCAAACTCAACTGGTTCCACATAATTATTATCTCAAGTGGGTCCGAATCCGATTATAAAAAACCTAAATATATTCAAATATTATATTCTTAGCCTCCTGTTGATTTTTAAATTGATGATGATTGGTTAATTCAGTTTTTAGAGTGCGGAAGAATGATTCAGCCACCGCATTATCCCAGCAATTACCTTTTTTGCTCATAGATTGAACAATTCCATGATTCTTCAAAATTGCTCTATGAGTATCGTAATGCCAGATTAATCAACTTTGCTGCCGCCTTTTTTAATAGATCGCGCTCCTGTTTGACTAGAAATAATTCTTTTTTAAGGCGCTTATTATCTTCAAAACACGTAGCTTTATTATTACTCATATTTTTTTGATTAATGCCTAAATCTCTAGCAGTTTGAGAAATTGGTTGATCTGAATCAACTGCCA
>JBLHSZ010000056.1:0-7892 GCA_047627095.1 Rickettsiales bacterium | reverse complement strand
GTGCTTCCAGCAGAAGTTGCAACCAAAACTCCATCTGCTGCCAGACTCTCGATTCTGGTTTTGTTGTTCACGGTGATTTTAATTTTTGCAGCCTGGTTATTTTGTCTGATCAGAGACACTTCATTGATTGCCAATAGATGATGTTTCTTGTTGTCATCATCGGTTGCGACCATCTTTAGAGGATGAAGAACGCTGGCTTGAGCAGCATCAACGATTTTTAATAAATTATTCTTTTTGCAATCCGAATTCATCAAGAATCCAACAGTTCCAAAATTAATTCCATAAACTGGAACCGGATTTTCTTCAATCAAATGCAGCAAATGCAGCATCAAGCCGTCGCCGCCAAGAGCTATGATCAGATCCATTTGGGGAAAGTCTGAACTTTTATTTAAAGGCAAATCGATCAAATTATATTTTTTGACCAACTGCTTCTTTCTGGCAATTGCTTGTGCATTCTCACTAGAAACAATGCCGATTTTGTGATATTTCATAATTATTTTAGGTTTCTTCTTCGCGATATGAGCATCAAAAAGCTCATTATCATGAAAAACAAAATATTTAAATAAAGCAATGGTGTTAGATTTGGCGATTTTTCAACCACGCCATATCCACCGATCAAAATTCCAGTGAAAACTATCGCCGCCCCAACTGCTTTGATATTGTGAATTGCATTGCCATGACGTTTGAATTTTCCACTTAAAACAAAAGCACAAGCTATCAAACTAAACACCATAGATAATAGCGGATAGGTTATTCTTTGGTGAATCTCGATACGATATTCCCGCAAATCTCTTTTGCTGGCATTTTCTTCAGGATATAAAAGCTCATCAATATATCTTTCATTAGCTTTCCATTTGACCACAACTTCACCCTGATTGCTATCTTTGAGATTTATCACATAGCTATCAAAATGCAAAATATCGGATTTTCTGGTCTGATGAGAAAATCTTTGTGCCGTTCCGGAAGTCAGATAGAGCAATATTGCAGATCCTTTTTGATTTATATTCCCAGATTCCGAGGTGATTGTAGTGGCATATTCAGGGTTTCGATTATCATAGATCAATACTCCTTTGAGATGATTTTTCTCATCACGGTCTTTGGCATAGATGGTCAGACTATTTAGGTTTTCAAATATCCCCGGAGAGATTAATAAATTGGCATAGTTAGTTTGGAAATCATTTCTAATAGTGCGCAGTTTTTTATTGGCATAAGGCATTAGAAAAAATGATATTAGCAGGCACGCCAGACAGCAAAGAGTTGCGATGAGAATTGCCGGTTTGGCCAAAGTTAATTTATCTAATCCAGAATTCTTAAGAATGACAATTTCGTTGTGGCTAATCATCTGATTATAGGAAACCAGAACTGCTATGAATAATGATACGGGTGCAATTACTAATAATAATTGGGGTAAAATGAGGATAAATAGATTGAAAAAATCAATAACAGAAACACCACTTTCAGTGATATATCTTATTAGTGATATTGCCTTTGAGAACCAAATCAACAAAATCAACACACCGAGCACCACAACAAAGGAAAGAAATATTTTTCGCAGAAAATAAAGATTGTAGAGTTTCAACTGGAATTTTAATTGGAATTTGAGTAATAATATATCAATCGAGACAATATTGTCCCTTTCACGAATTAATAGTCATTTTATTTCCTTTTGATCTTTCCCTAGAAGATCCAGTGCGTTGTCCAATACACTGAATTTTCTAAGACAGCTCAAAAGAAAAATCTTTTTGTTAAAATATCTATTAATTCGTGAAAGGAATAATATTTTGTGAAATACAATTTACCGATCCACACTTAATAATAAAAGCAAAATTTATGTATACTCTTTATCATCATATTCTTTGTCCATTTTCCAAAAAAATACGTTTCTTGCTTTCTCAAAAAGAAATTAATTTTGACCTAATGAAAGAAAACTTTTGGGACCGAAGAAAAGAGTTTATTTCCACGAACCCCATGGGAACTATTCCGGTTCTTCTGGATAATCACAATTATCACACAATTGTGGGAAGTTCTGCAATTGCCGAATATATTGAAGAAAAACACGATGATAGCCAAAACTATTTTGGTGATTCTCTACTTAAAAGAGCAGAAGCGAGAAGATTGCAAATTTGGTTTGATGAAAAATTCTACAATGAAGTCAGTAAGCACATTTTAAAAGAAAGATTTTTTAATCGCTTCTCTGAAAATAACACATCCCCAAATCCCGAAAATCTGCGATTAGCAAAATATAACCTCCATATTCATCTCAATTATTTAGAATTTTTATTAGAAGGCAGAAAATATTTGGCTCAAGACCAAATTTCTATTGCTGATTTTTCTGCTGCAGGACATATTTCTTCCCTTGATTATTTTGGTGATATCGATTGGCAAGGACGTGATTCCTTGAAAGAATGGTATTCGGTCGTCAAATCTCAAAAAGGTTTCTTTGACATAATTAAAGATCGAATTGCCGGAATCAACCCCTCTTCGAGTTATGTTGCTCTTGATTTTTAATTAGCCTTGTCGATAGTGTCTCATTTTTAGACATCTTAAACAACAGCAATCAGAAATGAGTGATTTTGAAAAACTAGAATTTGTACCCCAAGAATCTGGATTTCTTGGAAGTGAAGCAATGGATGGATCTGATCCCAAAGATGCCAAAGTGATTGTAGTTCCATTTGGTCTTGAAGCATCTGTTTCTTATGGATCAGGAACCAGAACCGGGCCTTCAGCGATCATAAAAGCCTCCCCCCAATTAGAAATGTTTGACGAAGATCACTGGTGCGAAGTTTTTCGCAAATTTGGTGTCGCCACTCTAAAAATTCCACATATCGAACATCCAATCGCCAAAGCCCTAGATCAATTAGAAAAAATCACCCAAACAATTCTCGATGCAGGAAAATTCCCATTAATTTTAGGTGGAGAACACTCAATAACGGCAGGATCAATTCGTCCTTTTATCAAAAAATATCCTGATTTGGCCATTCTTCACTTTGACGCACATGCTGATTTGAGAGACGGATATGATGGTGAGCATTATTCACATGCCGCAGCTCTTCGAAGAGTAATGGATCATCCGATTTCAACACTAGTTTCTTGTGGAATTAGAAATATTTCTGCCAGTGAAATTCCCTATTTAGAAGCAAATCGCGACAGAATCAATATTCATTGGGCAAAAGATCGAGAAGATTGGAATATTGAAGAAATTGTTGCGCCTTTGAAAGGGCGACCAATATTTGTCACTTTTGATTTGGATGGTTTTGACTCAAGCCTAATGCAAGCAACAGGAACTCCAGAGCCGGGTGGAATTTTCTGGTCAGATGCAATGAAAATCATCAAAGCAGCTTCACAAATTTCAAATATTGTTGGGGCAGATGTTGTTGAACTGGCGCCGATAAAACAGCTTCATTCTTGTGATTTCTTAGCAGCAAAATTGTGCTATAAAATTCTGGGATATGCTTTTAACAGACTTCCTAAATAAAGACCTCAAAAAATTCCTCAAAATGTTGATTTATGAGGAATTTAACAGCCGTTTCTAGGTTTAAAGGTTCTTTTCCAGAATGAGTGGATAAAGTAATTGCCAACTTTATCATCTTTGCGAAGATCACCTAATTCGATGACAGAATTTCATTTATTACCATCTTATTTTTCACTTTGTCATCCTCGCGAAGGATGACAAAGCAAGGAAAATCGAGTGACAAAGTGGATACAATTTGATGACAAAGTGAAGGTATGAAGATGACAAAGCGGGGAACCAGGATACTACATCATGTAAATTCTGTCATCGAATTAGGCGGTCTTTGAAAAAGAGCCAATTTAAATTTGGCCTATTTCTTGGATGCGATAAGATCATTTGCTCCAAGCAATGCCAGACTGTATCCATCAATTCCAAATCCCGAAATTACTGCGTCGACGACATCTGACAAAAATGAATTTTGACGAAATTCCTCTCTTTTGAAAATGTTGGAGATGTGCAACTCAACTTTTGCACCACCAAACATTTCTATCGCATCACGAATAGCAACGGAGGTGTGAGTGTAGGCCGCAGCATTGATGATGATTCCGTCAAAACTTTCAATTGCCCGCTGAATCTGCTCAACGATCTCTCCTTCAAAATTGCTTTGTTTAAATTCAATTAGGATTCCCAGTTCTTTTGCCAATTGTTCGCAATTTGTTTTAGCTTTATCCAATCCAGATTTGCCATAAATTTTGGGATCTCTTTTTTCAAGAAGGTTCAGATTTGGCCCATTTAAAATTAAAATCTTTTTCATTTGCTATGTTTAATTTTTAAATAAAAGAAGGTGGTAACAGGAATAGAAAGACCATAAGCAGTTCCGATAATAGCTAATGTCAACCAAGGCTTGATCAAAAGACCAACAATGATGAGACCCAGAACCAACAAGGTCAAATATGCAAATTCATTCTTGATCGGAATACGTTTTATAGAAATTGTTGGAATAGTGCTGGCGACCAAAATTGCCAAAGCAAAACAATAAGATAAAACAATTTTTGGCTCAGTGAAAAAATAACCATCACCGAATTCAAAATATAAAATTATTGGCAACATCGCCATTGCGGCTCCACAGGGGGCTGGAATTCCTTTGAAAAAGTATTTTGATAAGGTTGGATTTGTGTCTTCTTTGTCTAAAGCGACATTAAATCTTGCCAAACGAAGTGACATGCAAATTGCAAATAACAAAACCAATCCCCAATCAAAACCAAAAACATCAGATCCGCTATTGATCCACATATAAATTAGGAATCCCGGCACTACACCAAAATTGACGAAATCAACCAAAGAATCTAATTCAGCACCAAATTCACTTGAAGAATTCAAAAATCGTGCCAAACGTCCATCAACACCATCTAGAAAACCAGCAAATAACAAGAAAGAAACTGCCGTTAGCCAATCTCCTTCCATGCCGAAACGGATTGCTGAAAGACCAGCGCAAAGACCAATCAAAGTCACAACACTTGGCAAAAGTTTTGCTAAAGTCGTTGAGTCGCTATTTTTTTGTGATGTGCTTGTAGACATAATTAAAAATTTTCTTGTAATGACTCTATTTGAGATAAAAAGCAGGCGAAACTTGCCAAAATTGTGTTCAAAATCACAAATAAGTCAAACTATTAATCCGACTCCGCAGCGTCTTTAATTCTGAGCGGAAAATGGTATAATTTATACACCAACAATATTTTTTGCAAAATCTGTTGCGTCGAATTCTTGTAAATCCTCAATCTTTTCACCAACTCCAATAGCATAAATTGGTTTTTGGAACTGGCCGGCTAGTGACACCAAAATTCCTCCTTTGGCAGTTCCATCCAATTTGGTGATGATCAAACCGCTGATTCCGACAATTTTATCAAAAATTTCCAGCTGAGTTCTGGCATTTTGTCCATTGGTTGCATCCAAAACCAGAATATTTTCATGTGGAGCGTTTGGCTCAATTTTTTGCAAAACTTTGTTTATTTTCTGCAATTCATCCATCAAATTTTGTTTATTTTGCAATCTTCCCGCAGTATCAATCAACAATACATCAATATTTTGTTTTTTGGCTTCCACCAAAGATCTGTGAGCAACAGATGCTGGATCTTCACCATCTTTTAAAGCTTCAATTATTTGACAATTTGCTCTTGTCGCCCAAACTTTCAACTGCTCGGTTGCAGCAGCGCGAAAAGTGTCACAAGCACCAATCATAACTGATTTTCCTTCATCTGCCAATTTTTTGGCAATTTTGCCGATACTAGTGGTTTTGCCCGCACCATTAACGCCATTGACCACGATTATTTGCGGTTTCAAAGCAGAATCTATTTGCAAAGATTTTTGACAAGGAAGCAAAATTTGAATTAATTCATCTCTCAAAAATTGCTTGATTCCAGATTCGCTAATTTCTTTGTTGAATTTCTTGTCTTTCAAATCACGAATGATGGTTTCGGCGCATTTCGCTCCAATGTCACTGATCAGGAGCAAATCTTCCAATTCTTCTAGGGTTTCTTTATCAAGTTTTTTATGAGTAAATATTTGACCAATTTGACTAGAAAATCTGCTGGAGCTTTTTGAGAGCCTATTGTTTAATTTTGATGGGGAAAAAACCCTTAATAAAGACATTTATTTATAATATTGATGTTTTACGATAATTCTGGAAGGCTCGGAGTGTAAAAAATAAAGGCAAAAAGACAAGCCAAAAGGAATGTCCCAACAACACAAAATAATGAACAAAATAAATCCATTCATCAAAGAAGCTTTAGAACAAGCCAAAATTGCTTTTGTGCAAAATGAAGTTCCTGTCGGTGCAGTTGTGGTTCTTGGGGGCCAAATCATCGCTTCTGCCCATAATCAAAATATTTCTCTAAAAGATCCAACTGCTCACGCTGAAATTCTGGCTTTGCGCAAAGCATGCGAGGTTTTGAAAAGTCATAGATTGGAGGATTGCGATTTATATGTTAGCCTTGAGCCCTGCGTGATGTGTGCTGGAGCAATTTCTAACGCAAGAATCAGAAGGGTTTATTATGCCGCAAGTGATGCAAAATCTGGTGGGGTAGAAAATGGAGCGAAAGTTTTTTCTCACCCACAATGTCATCACAAACCAGAGATCTACGGCGGTATTGGCGCTTTGGAGTCAGAAGCTCTTTTAAAAGACTTTTTCTCTACCAAAAGAAACGCTTGATGTTGATTGCTGATAGATGTTTAATTCATAGCTTATAATTTATAAATTTTAACTCATAAAAATAGTGCCTAGCTTCGACATCGTTTCAAATATTGATATGCAAGAAATTGACAATGCCGTCAATTCTGTTTTGCGCGAACTGAAAAACCGCTATGACTTCAAAGGCGCGATCTTTGAGATCACTATCGACAGCAAAGACAACAAAATCAACATTCACGCTGAAGATCAATATAAATTAGAACAGATTGGCGACTCGCTGAAAGTTTTTGCCACTAAAAGAGGAATTGACGTCAAAGCACTAGAATTTGAAGAAGCATCAAAAGCTGGAGGACAAAGCCTTCGTCAATCAATCAAAATCAAAGAAGGTATCGCGGCAGATAGTGCCAAAAAAATTACTAAACATATCAAAGACAAAAAGCTCAAAGTTCAAGCTTCGATCCGAGGCGAAGAAGTTCGTGTTGAAGGAAAAAAACGTGATGATCTACAAAGCGTCATGAACGAGCTGAAAAATTTTGATGTGGACTTACCTTTACAATTTATTAATTTTAGAGATTAGAAAATGACAACATCACAAAAACCAACTGGAGATCCCAAAGATGCCTCAGCGCAATCTTTGTCAGCAATGGCAGCAGTTCGCAATGCTGCGGCAATAACGACATTGGTCGCTCCTATGGGTCTCTTTGCACTAATACTATCTGCATCTTATAAAATGACTGTCGGTCTCGCAGAGGTTGGGGCTAACACATTAATCGATCCTAACAGAGAATTTACCAGATCTCTAAAAGATAACCCTCTCGGTCAAGCTTTTGATGCGGCAGGAGAAAAAATTCTGTGGCTTGCTGCTGATACCACGATAAAAACGCTACAACACAGTGCACATGCTTGCGGAAAGGAAATTAATGAAGATTATATACTGAACAATTGGCAAGAGGCTATGGTGAGCCCAGAAAATAAAGAAGCTTTAAAAACAGCTGGGGTATCAACACCAGAATTTCAAGATGATGGCGCTGTTAGATTTTCTCCTCTTCCTGCTGAAATAGCATATAATCAAAGTAGCGATGGAAGATAATAGTAGCAAATAACAGATATCTCAACCACCGCCGATAAAGTGAACGATTTCGATTCTGTCGCCTTCGCTTAACATATTTTTTGCAAATTCTTCGGGCAAAATTATCTCATAATTCTTCTCAATCGCTATTTTCTTGACGTCCAATTCAAGATTCAAAATCAGAT
>JBLHSZ010000055.1:0-8097 GCA_047627095.1 Rickettsiales bacterium | reverse complement strand
CAAAAAAGACTTCTTGGAAGTTGAACTTGATATTGGTTTGAAAGCTATCATCAAAAGATTAGACGTTAGCAAGAACAAGCATGAGCAAAAAACTGAGAAATTTGAAGTTGGTGATCGTCTTGATGCAAAAGTTACATTATTCAACAATATCACTGGAAAAATGTTGCTTTCTATCAAAGACATGGAATCTGACACTCAAGAAGCATATATCTATTCAAGCGATGATGCCGCATCCGGAGGATCTAGTCTAGGAGCAATTCTTGGTGAAGCTCTTCAAGAATCAGCTTTGTCTACAGAAAAAACTGAAGCTAAAACTGAAGCTAAAGCTAAAGCAGAAGCTAAAGCAGAAGATAAAAAATAATATAAATTATTAATATCAAATGTCTTTATCTTCAGACAACTTCACAACCATGATCTACCTGAAGGATCAAGCAAGAAACTGGAAAAATATTTCATTTTTAATGATTATTGCCATTTTCTTGCTAACTTTTCGTGTTATTTCAGGCTCTGAAGATAATAAAAAGAATATCGGTTCTGGCGAGGATTATATCGCCAGTATCAACATTGAAGGTATCATTTTTGACAATGACTATCGCAATGAAGTTCTAGAACAAATCTCCAAACAAAAAAATATCAAGGCAGTAATAGTCAATATCAATAGTCCTGGCGGAGGAATTGTTGGTAGCGAAGTCCTTTATGAAAGCCTTAATGAAATCAAGAAAAACAAACCCATAGTAGTTGTTATGGGAGCACTCGCAGCATCTGGTGGCTATATGGCATCTCTGGCTTCTGATCACATCATTGCTAGAAACGGAACATTGACGGGATCAATTGGTGTTATTATGCAAAGCACTGAATTCACTGAACTTGCTAGTAAAGTTGGTATCAAATTTTTGAATTACAAATCATCTCCTTTAAAAGGATCTCCTTCACCTTTTGAAAAAACTAATCCTCTCACTGATAAAGTTATCAACGCCTCCATCAAAGATAGTTATAAATTCTTTGCTGAATTGGTCAAAAAAAGACGCTTAGGCAAGCTTAATAAGAGAATGTCAGCAATGGCAACTGATGGTAGAATTTTCACCGGTAGGCAAGCTTTAAGAGTTGGATTAATTGATGAAATTGGCGGTAAAAAAGAAGCTTTAAAATATCTAAAAAATATCAAAAAAATCGACACTGATACATATTCAATTAGAAAAATTGAACTCGAACAAAATAGCAGCTCAATAATAGAAAAACTGCTTGGTGAAAAAGTCACAGCAAAGCTCTTTGGAAGAATTGCGGGTCTTGGTCAAAACCAACAGCTAATGTCGGTTTGGGGCCCATAATTAAGCAGCTACAGAAATCTTGCCGATCTTTTATTTGCTATTTAATTTGCGATAAATAACATCTGCGACCGTAAAAATTGCTTACAAAATAACGCTCTTTATTTCTTAACAATCAAAAATTTAATATTATGTCTAACAATCAAGAAATCTTTAATAAAGTAAAAAAAATTATCGTTGATCACTTAGGTGCTGAAGAAGGTAAAGTAGTTGAAACTGCTAACTTCATCGATGATCTTGGTGCTGACTCTCTTGACCAAGTTGAACTAGTTATGGCTTTTGAAGAAGAATTCGGAATCGAAATTCCTGATGAAGCTGCCGAACAAATAACTACTGTTGGAAGTGCTGTAAAACACATCTCTGAAAACATCGAAGAATAGATTTTTAACAGAAAAGTCCGCTAAAACTTTATTGATTTTAGCGGACTTTTTAGTATTTAATTCTAATTCTTCTGGTCAAAAACACCGTACAAAATGACCGATCTACTCTCAAAAAAACAAGTCCACTTCCCTTTCTCTACCCAACTAAAAACTCTATTTGACTGCCTAATAAATAATGGAGACGAACTTCGTCTTGTTGGCGGATCCGTACGCGATTTTTTGGCGAAAAAGGATATTCAAAATGCTGATTTTGATCTAGCCTGCAAATATACACCTGAAGAAACCACCTCTATTCTCAAACAACAAAATATCAAAACTTTTCCTAGTGGCATAAAATATGGAACTATTACCGCTATTATTGAAGATGAACATTTTCAGATAACCACTTTGAGAACTGATGTTGAAAATTATGGCCGTGATTGTGAGGTCAAATTCTCTACTGATTTTGCTGAAGATGCCAAAAGAAGAGATTTCACCATAAATGCACTTTCAATTGACCAAAATGGCAATCTGTTTGACTATTTTGGTGGGGAAGATGACCTTAAAAACCAAATAGTTAGATTTATTGGTGATGAGAACACTAGAATAGAGGAAGATTATTTAAGAATATTGCGTTTCTTCCGCTTCTCTTGCTTTTATGCAAAAGAAATTGATGAAGAAGGCCTAAAAGCGTGTATTAAACACGGACATCATATCAAGGATCTATCTTCCATGAGAATCAGAGAAGAACTCCTTAAGCTCTTTAAATGTCAAAATAGAGATAATCTGTTTATTATCTTAAAATTGATGTTTGATTGTGGTTTATTAGGATTTATTTTTCAAAATTTAAGCGATCAAAAAATCAACGCATTAAAAAACCTATTTACACTAGAAAAATCTCTGGGTTATCAATTGGAAATAATTTTATTTTGGGCGATATTGTCAGGAAATAATGATTCTCATCTGAACCTTTCTAACTTGGAGAAAAAATATCTATTAAAGATCACTAATCCGCAACCTCGAGTCAGCTTCAGAACCACCAAAAAAGACTTATTAAAACTACTGCTAGAAACTGAAAAAAAAGAATTGCTTGATTTGCATATCGTCAGGTTAGTTTTAGATGATAATTTTGAAAATTTTATTGATGATTTTCTTCAAATAGACAAAATGATCAATTCGAGTAAAATTCCTAATTTCCCCATCAATGGTCACGATTTATTGAAACTGAAAATTGAACCTCGAAACATTGGAAAGACTCTAAGGATCGCCAAAAATTATTGGTGGAAAAATGATTTCTCTATTGATAAAAAAACAATCCTTTCTTTCATTTCTCAAAAAAATAATTAACAAAAGTGTCCAATTCAAATAATGAAATATTTGTTCAAATCAGCAAAAACATTGCTTTAGAACTAGAATCAGTCAATCAAACCATTTTGGATAGCTCGGAAGGAAGAGCATCTTTGATCGGTGATATTACTACTCATTTAGTTTCGGGTGGCGGAAAAAGACTCCGCCCTATACTTACCATTCTTTCTTCAAAATTATGTGGATATGAGTCTGGAAACAGACACTGTAATTTGGCTGCTGCAGTTGAGCTGATACATAGCGCGACTTTGTTGCATGATGATGTTGTTGATGAAAGCTCGCTTAGAAGAGGGAGAAAAACTGCCAATGCAATCTGGGATAATAAAGCTAGTATTTTGGTTGGGGATTATTTGCTTTCAGTGGCTTTTCAGCTGATGACTAAAGATGGTTCTTTGGAAGTTCTTGAGCTTTTATCAAGAACATCAGGAATCATGTCTGACGGAGAAGTTATGCAGCTTATGAATTCTAATGATATTGAAATTTCAGAAGAAACATATCTGCAAATCATTGCCTCCAAGACAGCTATTTTATTTTCTGCCGCCACAAAAGTTGGTGCAATAATTACCGATTGTGATGAGTCAAAAAAGAAATCTGTGGCTGATTTTGGCAGTAATTTAGGAGTTGCATTTCAGATCATTGATGATGTTCTCGACTATTGCGCTGACGAAAAAGTTTTGGGCAAAGAAATTGGTAATGACTTTTTTGAAGGAAAAATCACCTTACCAATCATCATTACCTACAAGAAAGCCGATGAAGCTGATAAATTAAGAATTAAGGCAATATTTGCTAATAATTTAATTTCCGATGAAAAAGATGATTCATTATTTGCAGAAATTATGGAGCTCATCAAAAAATATGATGGCTTGGAAGAGTCATTTCAAAAAGCGATTTACTATCAAAATATTGCGATCAAAAATTTAGAACCATTTCCCGATAACCAAGAAAAATCAATGTTGATGAGCATATTGGAATATGGAGTTTTGCGAAAAAAATAATCAAAAATAACCAATACTGGAAGTTAGAATTATTATTAATAGATGAGAATGATAATCACTATCACTTATTTATTGACATTTTATAAATGATAATGATTATCATTATCATTTATTTCAATTCTAACAATATTCAATATGAAAAATCTTAAAAAAACTTTATTAATCACAGCCTCAGCTGTCTTCTTGTTTGGTGCCAACGCACAAGCAGAAGAAAATCTCTGGGTCTATACCAAAGGAAGTGACACTCGCCCTCAAGGCAGTTTTGAATTTAAACTAAGCGATACAATTCGCGTTGGTAAAGATTCTGGTGATTATGTATTCCACGATATTCGTCCAGAAATTGAATATGGAATTACTGATAGTTTAACTATTGGTGCTGAAATTATGTTTTTCGATCATAATTATTCAATAAACTCAGATAATAATCCGACCAAAGAAACTCAAGATGCCAATGGTGGAAAAGTCAACCAAACCAGATATGGCGGATATGAACTATCTTTAAAATATAATGTTTTGAGTCCTTACAAAGATTTTATGGGACTGTCTTTTGGTCTTGGGTTTGAGGACAGAGATAGGTATCGCTTAGATGGCGCTCAAATAGATCAACAATCTTATGTGGGAACAATTTTTGCTCAGAAAAACTGGATTGATAATCGTTTGACTCTTGCAGTGAACTTGAAAACCGAACTGGAAAGAAGAAAATCTGGAGCTGATAGTGTTTTGGAAGAAGAAATCGCTTTTGACTTTAGTGCTGGGATTGCTTATCGATTCATTCCAAAGCATTTTATTGGTCTTGAAGTTCGCACTCAATCAGACTATCTAAACCCTTCTGAAAATGGAGAAAAAGATACTGATCACCAAAGTTCAAATTGGGATTTGACTGACATCAGCTTAGGAAATCGTCATCAATATGCTTGGTATGCGGGACCTACTTATCATTATGCACAAAAAAACTGGTGGGCAACGGTAGGAGTTCTGTTCCAAGTTGCTGGCGGCGGATCTAAAAATGCATTTGTAGAAAATAACAAAAACTATGATGAGCATGAAGATATGCACATTGGCCTAACTTATGGTTATGAATTCTAAACCTAAGGCATTTCTAATAGTTGCGTCAATCCTAGGAGCTTTAATGGCTCCTAGCGATTATGCCTATTCTAAAACATATTTGAGTGTCAATCAGGCTCAGAAGGTTTTGTTTGAAGATTCTACAATGGTAAAAATGGACGTGTTTTTGACCAAAGAACAAATGAAATCGATCAAAAAATCCTCCAAAACCAGAGTTCGAAATTCCAAAATGAACATCTGGAAAACCAAATATGGTGACTGGTTTATTGTCGATAATGTTATTGGAAAACATGAAAATATCGATATTGCGGTTGCTCTGACTAAAGATGGAAAAGTCAAAGGAATTGAAGTATTGACCTATCGCGAGACCTATGGATCGCAAGTCATGAATAAAAAATGGTTAGCTCAGTTTTTTGGCAAAGATAGTTCTGAAATTTTAAAACTAGACAATCAAATCAAAAACATTTCCGGTGCAACATTATCTTGCGCGCACATAACCTCAGGAGTCAATCGCCTCACCCACACTTGGGATCAAGTTTTAAAATTCTTATAAATATGAACAAAATAAATCGCTGCAAACCACTACTTGGAACTTATGTCGAGATTGATATTTCTGGTCAATATTCAGATGATATTTTGCTGCAAACTAGCCAGAAGATATTTTCTCGAATAGAAGAAATAGAAAATCTGATGAGTTTTTATGATCCTTTGAGCGAACTTTCTTATTTGAACTCAAACGCTCATCGCCAGACCTGCACAATTTCAGATGAAATGGCAGAGATTTTGAATCAGGCACTCCAGATCAGCCAATTGACTGACGGAATTTATGATATTTCGATTGGCAATCAGCTGATAAAAAATGGTTTTCTGCCAGATAATGGATTTGGAGCGAGTGATAATTCTAGCTTCAAAGATATCTTTCTTGTTGGCAACAAAGTCAAATTTGCCAAGAAAATGCAACTTGATTTAGGTGGAATTGCAAAAGGTTATGCAGTCGATCAGGCTTTATTGGCTGCTGAAGGTTTGGATGTTCAAATAATCATCAATGCTGGTGGTGATTTGGCGATGAATAATTGGAATGAAGAATTTGTGGATATCAAAATTCCATCTTTGAAAAATAACAAAACAATCAAAATAAAAATGCAAAACAAGGCGGTCGCAACCAGCTCATCTTATTATTTTGATCAAGATAAAAACCCGATAATTTGTCCAAAAACTCACAAAATGGTCAATGACAAAAGAAGTGTTTCGGTTTTTGCTCCTAGTTGCATGATCGCTGATGCTTTGACGAAAGTGGCTTTTCTTGATGAAAATTGTTCTTCTTTGATGCAGTCATTGGGAGCGAAGGCTTTATTTATCGATGAACAAGGAAATTTCTGTTAAAATGAAAAATAAGAAATGGAGCTACAAAAAATGTTTCTTTTTGATATTAACAATATCTTGGGCGACAGGATTAGCTTTTTTTGTCTTAAATAATTTTTTTGTAATAAAAGGAGAGTTTGGCTTAGAAAGTCATTATTGGCAATATCCCATCTTGAAGATACATGGCGCATCTTCATTTTTTATCATGGTTGTTTTTGGCTATTTTTTGTCCTCCCACGTGAAGAAAAATTGGTATTCAGGCCAATCAAAACCAATCCTGGGTATTGTTTTGCTAATAATGCCAGTATTGTCGATGATCACAGCTTATGCACTTTACTACATCTCTTCTGACTCTTCGCGAATGATTGTTGGATATGCGCATTTATTCATCGGATTTTTTCTACCTTTTGTCCTGATCACCCACATTATTCAAATGAAAAATCACCTCCAGGAGAAGAAAAACAAAATCAGAGTCGCATGAAAATTAGGTGGAATAGTCTCAATCGAAAAATTCATTATTGGGGATCAATAATTTGCGCCCTTCCAATTCTAATTATCATCATCACCGGCTTGTTGATCACTTTCAAAAAACAATCCGATTGGATACAACCTCCAACAATAAAATCTCAAGCTCCTCACTCCTTGGAGATTTCTTTTGATGAAATATTAGATATTGCCAAAACTGCCGATGAACTAGAAATAGAAAATTGGTCAGATATTGATCGACTTGACGTTCGCCCTTCTAAAGGAATTATCAAAATCAGAGCAGAAAATGGTTGGGAATTGCAAATCGATGGAAAAAATGGAAAAATCGCCAACCTCGCCTATCGAAGATCGGATTTGATTGAAGCACTACATACTGGGGCATTTTTTAGTGACTACATTGCTTTTGGAGTATTCTTTCCTGCCTCCTTAACACTATTGATCCTAATGATTACTGGACTTTATCTATTCGTCACCATGACAATCACAAAAAGCAAAAATAAGAAACGAAAACTTCAATTTGAAAAATGAGAAAATTTGTCGCTTTGATTGCTTTGGCAATAATTCTCGCGCCGACCCATTCTATCGCTCGAGAAAATTCTGGTAAGCTGGTTTTTAGAAAAAAATTCGAAAAAATTACTGCCTCTTTTGCTTCTGACTATCGCTATTCTCAGGTAGGTTTGGATCATCGTCATTATGATTTTGGTCTAAAAATTCCATTTTGGGAAAGCTGGTCAACATCGATCAATTATCGCTTGGTCTATAAATTCAAAGATAAAAATAATAAATGGAAACAAGAGAAAAGACCTCATATCAGTTTGCAGAAAGTATTTGATTATAAGTTTATAAAAATTGAGCTTAGAACTCGCCAAGAATATCGATATAAAGCCGATGACACTGAATCTAGCAGAAATAGAAGTCGTATTATGATCAAATCAAATAAAAAAATATTGCATCTCAAACCATTTTTGGGAAATGAATTTTTTTATGATTTGGACAAAAAAAAATACAATAAAAATCGCTTGATTGGAGGAGTGTCATTTCCAAAAAGCAAATTTGGAAATTATTCTCTCTATTACAGACATTTCACATATTTGGATAAGCAAGATAATTGGTCATCTGATTATGGATTTGTTTTTAAGG
>JBLHSZ010000054.1:0-8158 GCA_047627095.1 Rickettsiales bacterium | reverse complement strand
CTTTATGTGTTCATGCAGGCAACAAACCTGACGAAACAGGAGCCAGACAAATTCCTATTCACCAAACAGCTTCATTTGTTTTTAAAAGTGCCGAGCAAGCTGCGAATCTTTTTGCATTGAAAGAGGTTGGCTACATCTATTCTAGGTTGACTAATCCAACTATTGGGGCTTTGCAAGAAAAAATGGCCGCTGTTGAGGGTGGGGTTGGAGCGGTTGCTTGTGCTTCTGGGCATGCGGCGCAATTGACAGCTTTTCATAATTTGCTGCAATCAGGTGATGAATTTATTGCGTCAAAAAAATTATATGGTGGTTCTATCAATCAATTTAAAAATTCATTCAAGCAATATGGCTGGAATGTAAAATTTGTTGATGTTTCCAATTTGGATGAAATTCAAAAAGAAATCACGACAAAAACCAAATTCATATTTGTCGAAAGCCTTTCAAATCCTGAAGGAGCGGTTGCTGATATTAAGGCAATTTCTAAAGTTGCTCATGATAATGGAATTCCATTGTTGGTTGATAATACCATTGCAACTGCGGCTTTGACTCGTCCAATAGAAAATGGAGCTGATATTGTTATTAATTCAACCACAAAATTCCTAACTGGAAATGGCTCAGCTGTTGGTGGAGTTTTTGTTGATAGTGGCAATTTTGATTGGGGACAAAATGATAAATTTCCACTTTTGACAAGCGCGGATCCTTCATATCATGGTCTGAAATTTCATGAAGCTTGTGGAAATATGGCTTTCACCTTTAGGGGAATTGCGGTTGGTCTTAGAGACTTGGGCGCAGTAATGGCGCCAATGAATGCTTTTTTAACCATGCTTGGGATGGAAACTTTGCCACTTCGAATGCAAAAACATTGCGAAAATGCACTAAGAATAGCACAATTCTTAGAATCTCATGAGAAAATTGATTGGGTCAAATATCCTGGTTTGAAATCCAGCCCTTATCACAATCTTGCGAATGAATATTTGGAAAATGGTTATGGTGCAGTTTTCACATTTGGAATTAAAGGCGGAGATGTTGCTGGCAAGAAATTAGTAGATTCATGTGAATTAATTTCTCATGTTGCCAATGTTGGAGATTCAAGAACTCTTATTATTCATCCATCTAGCACAACTCACAGTCAGCTTAGCAACTTGGAAAAAGAACTTGCAAGTGCAACTGATGATGTTGTTAGAATTTCGATTGGAATTGAAGATGTCAGTGACATTGTTGCAGATCTTGAGAAGGCGTTGGGTAAAATTTAATTTTTATTTTCTGCATCTGTCAATAACTCATGAAGGTTTGATCGATTTGTATCCATAATTTTTCAAACAAAATTAACCAAACAATTAAATAATGAGCAATAAAATAATAACCATCAACAATCTAAGCAAAACTTACGCTGGCGGTTTTAAGGCTTTAAAGAATGTTAATCTCGACATTAACGAAGGTGAAATTTTTGCTTTGCTGGGGTCAAACGGTGCGGGGAAAACAACATTAATTAGCATCATTTGTGGACTTGCTAATTTGACAAGCGGAGAAATAAAAGTTGGTGGTCATGATATTTTGAAAGATTATCGCGCCGCTCGATCTCTAATTGGTCTTGTTCCACAAGAGTTGACAACCGATATGTTTGAAACGGTTCATGACACAGTGGTTTATACTAGGGGGCTTTTTGGAAAAAAGAAGAATCCTGCTCTTATTGAAAAAACTTTGAGAGATTTATCTTTGTGGGAAAAAAGAAATAGCAAAATTATCACTCTTTCAGGTGGAATGAAACGTCGCGTGATGATTGCGAAAGCCTTGTCTCACGAACCTAAAATATTATTTTTGGATGAACCAACTGCTGGCGTTGATGTCAAATTGCGCAAAGATATGTGGAATTTGGTTTCTGATTTGAGAAAATCCGGCGTAACAATAATTTTGACCACCCACTATATTGACGAGGCCGAACAAATGGCCGACAGAATTGGGGTTATTCAGGCGGGAGAAATCATTCTTATTGAGGAAAAAGAAGTTTTGATGAAAAAACTTGGTCAAAAAGAATTGCACCTAGAACTATTTGAGCCAATCAAAGAAATTCCGCACAATCTGGCATCCGAAAATTTGAAATTGTCAGAAGAAGGTCAAGTCATAATTTTCACCTATGATGCCACCAAGAAAAATAACGGGATTGCCGGCCTTTTAGAAAACATGAAACAAAATGGCATCGTCTATCAAGATCTAAAAACTCACCAAAGTTCTTTGGAAGACATCTTTGTTCAACTAGTTAAATAAAATAAAATGAATTTCACATCAATCCTAGCAATCTACAAATTTGAAATGGCCCGCTCATTTCGAACAATAAGAGAAAGCATCGCAGCTCCTGTTCTTTCCACAGTTCTTTATTTCATTGTGTTTGGCACTGCCATTGGTTCAAGAATGCCAGAAATTGATGGTGTGGCATATGGCGCATTCATCGTTCCTGGTCTAATAATGCTGACAATTTTGAATCAAAGCATTTCTAACGCAGCTTTTGCGATTTATATGCCTAGATTTTCAGGAACGATTTATGAAATTTTATCAGCGCCAATTTCCTATGTTGAAATTCTGGCTGGATATGTGGGGGCGGCGGCCACAAAATCAATCATGATTGCACTAATCATATTGCTGACTTCAACTTTTTTCGTAGATTTGGAAATCAAACATCCTATTTGGATGCTATCATTTCTGGTTCTGACTTGTGTTACTTTCAGTCTTCTGGGTTTTATCATTGGCGTTTGGGCTGATGGTTTTCCAAAATTACAATCAATTCCTCTTTTGGTTATTACCCCTCTTTCATTTTTGGGGGGGAGTTTCTATTCCATAAAAATGTTGCCAGAATTTTGGCAAACAATTTCTCTAGCAAATCCCGTTCTTTATTTGATTAGTGGTTTTCGTTGGAGTTTTTATGAATCATCAGATGTGAGCTTGCCAATATGTTTGGGAGTGGTGATTTTATTTTTATGTATTTGTATTTTAACAGTTTCTAGAATTTTCAAAACTGGATATCGTATTAAGGCTTAATTCAATAAAAATAGCATCTGATACTATTTCCACAAATCAACTTCTCTTTTAACAAAATATTTTTATTTTTAGATTTGATTTTAAAGTGAAGCTGTATCCAGATACTGCGATCTTTAAAATCAAATCTAAAAATAATAAAGATGAAGTTAAAAAGAGAAGTTGATTTGTGGAAATGGCATGACACCAAAAATAATGAAGAAATCCTCACTAAGGATAGGATCTAAGGGGGGGGCATAAACTAATTATTTCATTTGTGTGGAGAACCTCCCAGATCCCATTCCTGGTCGAGGATTGAGGATTATAATTAGAAAATTATGTCATCAAATTAATAATGGTGTTTTAGTCAAGATTAAAGCACGTCAAGTCCGATATCGACGGCTTTGCTTGAGTGGGTCAGGGCGCCGACTGAAATGTAGTCGATTCCTGTTTTGGCGATTGCTTTTACTGAAGATAAGTCTACTCCACCGGAAACTTCGATTTTTGTTCTGTCATTAATCAGTTTTACAGCTTTGCCGATTTGTTCTAAGCTCATATTGTCGAGCATGATGATTTGTACATTTGCATCTAAAGCCTCTTTGACCTGCTCTAGGTTGTCACACTCTACTTCTAATAATATATCTTTTGGGATTGTTCCTCCTGCTTTCTTCAGATTGTCTTTGACCATTTTCACGGCGTTAGAAATGCTTCCAGCAGCTATAATGTGGTTATCTTTTATTAGAATTCCATCAAAAAGTGCCATACGGTGATTGACTCCTCCTCCAGTTTTTACGGCGTGTTTTTGCAATTTTCTGAAGGCGGGAATGGTTTTTCTGGTATCTAGAATTTGGGCTTTGGTGCCCTTTATTTCATCAACATATTGTTTAGTGACAGTTGAGATTCCGCTGAGATGTTGGAGCAAATTTAAGACTAATCTTTCAGCAGCAAAAATTGTTCTGGCATTTCCTTCTCCTTGAATGAGGATGGAGTTTTGATCCAGAAAATCACCATCTTGATGATTTATTTTTAGGTTTGTTGATTCGCTATTTAGTCTTTTTTCAACCGCTTTGAAAATTTGGGCAGCAAAATCAACTCCACACAGAACTATTGGTTCGCGATTGCGGATTTGGAATTTTATTTTTTTTTCAAAAGGAATAGTGAAGTTGGATGTGATGTCACCGAGTTCACCCAAATCTTCATCTAAAGACAGATTGATTATTTGTTCTATTGTTTGCATTTGGTTGGATCGAAATTTTTCTCTTTTAAGTCAGAAATTCTTTGTTTGATAAAATGACGCATGAAATCCATTTCTTCTGGATCTATTGATCTTTCCCCACTCTCATTTTCAGAGAGAATTTTCTTTATGATGGAAAATGCCGCGCAATCGTCACCAAGTCTTGCATGAACAATTGCGGGCAATTGCTTGGTCCAAATTGGAGCTTCTTCATTTTCATTTTCACTTAGTTTGTAAGCTAATTTTAGGGCTAAATCATCATCGTTTAAAGATCTGCGCGCAATTATGAAAGCTTGAAACATCCACCACCAATCTTCATCGATATTGACGCTGGCATATTCGTCTAGATAATTGACAACATGGATGGTGTCTTGCTTATTTTGGGTTTGAGAATAGTAGGTCGCGGCTAGAGTTGGAATATATTTTGATTTGTGATCTAGCTCGTCAAGCAGCTTGAACCACTGGTAAAGATTGGAATAGTCGTATTTCTTTAAGGATGTGAATCTTCCAAAAGTATCGCCAGCATTTTCTATTTTTAAAGCATGTGTGCGGAAGTAGAATTGTTCATCACCAAATGATAAAGCTCTTACTGTTGTGAGGTTTGGAGCCTTTGGTACGATACTGATGTCTGGTTTGAACTTTTCAGCTTTGAACCAAAAACTAGCTTGCAAAATGAGGCAGAGCAGAAAACCAGCGATAAAGAAATGATGGATATTTTGGTAGATTTTGAATTTGGATATTAGCACCTGTTTAGAACTGCTTGCGGTTAAAATCATAAAATGCCATGAAGATCATCAAGGGAATGTAGATGATTGACTGGACTAGGATTATGTAGATGTCGGTTAAGTTTACTGCCCCATAAATTAGCCATTCGCTTTTTCCATAAAGATCTAGGCGCGGAAATGCTACTGAAATTATTTTTAGGACTGAATTTAGAACACGATCTAATGTTGCAAAATCAGATAGGCTTTGGGGAATTTTGACGGTTAGAACAAAGAATCCCATCATGCGCGAGATGATGTAGAAACCAAGAGATGCCATAACTGCTGAAACTGCACTTTTCAAGATTAGAGCGGAGAGCAAAGAGAATGTGATGATGATTAAGGATTCAAGAATCAAACTAAAAACCCAATAAAATAAACCCAATGGATTTGCTTCCATGAAGAAGAGCAGTATTGCTAGTGGAATAATCACCAATAAAGCAACTAAAACAAATCCCAATAAATAGGAGAAAATGAAACTATGTCTGGAAATTGATTTTGAAAGAATGAATTCAACTTCTCTATTTTCAAAAGATTTGCGCACGTAGAAACAGACAAACAAAATCATTCCGATCATAAATATTGTTCGAGCAGATCCTGCTACATAGGCAATTGTCGTTTGTGCTTGTTCAACCAGCGATGCAGATCCTAGAACTGATGAAATTCCAAAGGCGGCGAGTAGAATTATGAAAAGTCCAACATAAAGACGGTCTCTGATGGCGGTCAAGAGAATGTATTTGAGAATTGAATTCATGAGTTAATTAGAGTTAATAAATGGTTTGGCGCTATTTGTGAAAGTGTTATTAAGGTTACGATCATATTTACCGAGACTATCTTCTGGATTCACTATTGTTGCTTTGATAAAGATGGCCGTTTCGATGACAGTTGATGTTTTGGATACGCTTTTAAATAGATTTCCCAGGAACGGGATTTGTTGTAAGAATGGAACTCCTTTGTCTTGGTTATCAGTATCTTCTGTCATTACCCCGCCGATGATTAAGACATTGCCATTTTTAATTTTAGCAATGGTTTTAAGTTCTCTAGTATCTATGATGGGGATTTTATTGTTGATAATAATCTGAGTGAAGTCCTGTGGATCCCTAATATCTTGCTCTGCGTTATCATTAGTGGAGGTGATTTTTGGCGAAACGCTTAAAGTTATTTCGTTGGTGACAAGGTCAATGACTGGCGTGATTGATAATTCAACACCTGTTAAAACTTCGTTCACAGTACTGTCTATGATAAGGTTGGAATTACTAACGCCATTAGTTGTGGTGGTGTTTTCGCTGACCTCATAGGTGAAATAGATCAGTTTTTTAGTGAAATTCAAAGTTGCTTCCTGGTTGTTTAGAGCGTTGATTCTTGGACTTGAAATTGCCCTGACCACACCAAATTCTTCTAGTGCGCTAATGGTTGCTGAAATACTTCCGCCCAATAAGTTGGCGCCGCCCGTGACTAAAGAAATCGGAGAAGTTGAACTAACACCACTGGCACTTTGACCTAAAGATGAAGCTCCTTTAATCCAATCCCAATCTATTCCAGTTGAATAATCATTTTTTAGAGAGACTTCAATTACTTTTGCTTCAATGATTACTTGAGCTGAAGAGCTTCTTTTAACAGAGGTTATATATTTAGCAACTTTAATGTGGTTTTTTTTGCTGGCAAAAACAGTTACGATGTTTGCCAATTTGTTGATCGAAATTGATCCTCCTGAAGAAGCACTTGTTCCGCTTGATAGTAGGGATTGAATATTTTGGGGTACGGTATTCCACAATTCTCCATCATTTAAAAAGTCCAGTGAGTAATTTTTTGAGAAAGGAGTGTCTCTTTCGACATGAAGTCGGTTTTTGGATAGTGAGTATCGTAAATCTCCCATTTCGCAAATACGGTCTAAGATTTCTGTGATAGGTCGGTTTCTGGCATTGATGATGACTCCTCCATAAATTTTAGGATCAAGATCGATATCTAAATCTGCTGATTTTGCCAGTTCAATTAAAACATCTTTGAGGGGGACGTTTTCGGTTACTGAAAAAGAAATTAGTTTTTCCGTATTTTCTTGTGGGAAAGAAGGAATGGCGATCATTTTAGATCTTTTAGGAATTGGTCTAAAAGTTGGGATTGTGGAATTTTGGGATGATTTATTAATGCGTTTGTTAAATAAGGCATTTGTTGCATCTTGTCTTGATGTGTTTGTTTGACGATCAAAGACGTCGTATATTTTTTTTTCTTGTGTACACCCAAAAAGAGCAAGCGCAATAAATAGGCTTGCCAATAAAGTTGGGATATTTTTGAACTTGTTGTTGGATAAAGCTTGCGCCATTTATTTGTGAGAAGTTTTCATGAAAATATTTAGGAGATAATACATTCAAAAAATCCAAAATCAATCTTTGATTAGCTGGAATTTGTTGAGGTTAGGAACAATTAATATTAAGTGGCGGAAGTTTTTAGTTGCATAGCGTGAAGAACGTCTCCTAGACAGCCTTTTAGGGCGATATTAACCATTTTATGTTGCTGGATTCTGCTTTTTCCAGCGAATGAAGCATCGATGATTTTGACGCTGTAATGATCGTCATCTCCTGCCAAATCAACGATTTGGATATCCGCATTTGGGAAAGATTCTTTGATCAGTGCGTGAAGATCGTTTTGTGCAATTGCCATGTTTTATAAATGTTTTTGAGGATTAACCGCTTCTCTGCCTTTTCGCAGTCCGAAATAAAGCTGGGATGATTTGACGTTTCCTGTGGATCCTGCTTTAGCAATGATCTGACCTTTTTGGACATTTTGTCCGCGCTTAACTTTGGTGCTGCTTAGGTGTCCATAGGCCGAAATCCAGCCTCCGGCATGTTTGACGATGATCAAATTTCCATAGCCGCGCAGTTCGTCTCCGACATATGCTACCACTCCATCTTCGGTGGATTTGATATTGCTGCCGGATTGAGCTTTGATGTTGATGCCGTCGTTGTAAAGACCGCCAGCTTTGGGGCCGAATTTGGAAATTATTGTTCCTCGAATTGGCCAAGAAAAACGATTATTTTTGTTAACCACTTTTATTGCTTTGGGATATTTTGCTCTCTTGGTTTTTTTGGCTGCAGATTGGGCTTTTCTGTAGGCCACTGACGATGATTTTGCAGATTTTGAGCCGCTGACTAAAAGT
>JBLHSZ010000053.1:0-8325 GCA_047627095.1 Rickettsiales bacterium | reverse complement strand
CAATGCAAAAATCGAGAAACAAAGCGTTCCTGATGTTCAGGCGGTCATTGAAAGCAAGAAAACTAGAATCAAAGATTCAATTTTGAAAATTATTGAAGCTGGATCTTTTGAAGATTTCAAAACGATTTCTGCAGATATTTTGAGCGACAAAAATCCAGAAGAAGCTGTTGCGGCGATTTTGAAATATGCTTTCAAAGACGAATTGAACGAAAAAAGCTACAATAAAATCTCTGATGGATCACGAAGAAATCGTGATTCCGATGACGGTCAAAGAGGTGGATATGTTGACAGAAAAGGAACGGCACGTTTGTTCGTTGCTAAAGGACAGGCTGACGGAATGGATCCAGCAAAATTAGCTAGCTACATTTCCAGTGAAACTGGCGTTCCGGCCAATAAAATCGATGACATTAAAGTTCTTGATGCTTTCTCATTCATCGCGGTTCCTTTTGAAGATGCAGAAAAGATCTTACAAACTTTCCAAAATAACTCAAATGGCAGATCAGTTGTTTCAAGAGCTAAAGACAAACAGGCGCCAAGAAGTGGTGGTGGATTTGGCGGTGGCGAAAGACGCGGCAGAGATTTCAATAGAGGTGACAGAAATGGCAACTCAGACAGAGCTCCAAGATCTGGTGGATTTGGTGATCGTAAGAAGAAATGGTAATCTAGACTTACACTAGTTTCCAAAAACTAAAGTTAAAAACCCTGTAGATTGCCTATTTTTGGTAGTTTGCAGGGTTTTTTAATGCCTAATCCAGAATCACGGCCAAGCCCTCATCAAGCAAAATCTGATTTAAATAAATCCCATGATCTGCAATTTCTTGCGGATTTTTTCCCTCTCCAGACGGCAAGAAAATATCAGCGACATATCGACCAAAGATGTCATTTTTGATGGTTTTGATGACAAAAAATTCCACATTATTGAAAATATCCGTCACAAATTGAGTGCTTTCTTTTCCACCTTTAGTTCCTCTTTCTGGGGTATTGATTGCTTTGAGGCGGATGATTTCTTTGTGCAAAATTTTGAAACCAAGATCAATCGTCACCCGAATTGTGTCACCATCAACAATGCGATCCAAATAGGCTTTGTAGGTGTTGAATTTTTTTGCTGGCAGGATGGATTTGGTGAATGAATATTTCTGGTCGTCTTTTGAAACATCTACTTTTTGTAGATTTGACGGTAGATTTTCTTCAATTTCTTTGAAAATATTGAATCCCAAATCTAGAAATATTTTTTCATTGATTTCTACCAGAGGGTAGGAAAAAAGTTGTCCGCGGATTGGTTTTAGTTGGGATTTGGATGTATTTATTTTAGTTTTTTCTGGTTTTAAGTTTTTTATTTCTTTTGCTAAATGATTAGTTCCCCAGCTATTTTCAATAACTAAGTTTTCCATATTTTTTCTGACAGAATCATCTTTTATTTGCGCTAATGTTCGGTAATGAGTCCAGTTCAAATTAGCATCATTTTTGGGAATTTGGGGGTAGGATTTGTAGAAATCTTGCATTTGATACAAAGATCTTTGGTTGATATTTAAATCTGTCTCGAGCTTTTTAAACAAATTTTCTCCGTAGCCGGCGCGATTATTTTGCAAAATATCTTCGCTAATTAATTTTCCCATTTGCCAACAAAGTTCGACTTTCTGACGAATCGCAGTTGTGGCAATTTTCTTTCCCGTTTCTTGAATTTTATTTTTAATCTCTCCAAGTAAGTTTTTGTAGCTAGCTATTTCTATTTGATTGTCTTTGGTCATTTTTGCGTGTTTTAATTTTTAATTTTGCACGAGCTCGTGCAAAATTCAAATTCGATGGTAAGGATGATTGTTAATGATGGTGTAGGCGCGGTAAATTTGTTCAGCAAGAAAGCTGCGAACCATCATGTGGGGAAAGGTCATTTTTCCAAATGACAAAGTTAGATTGGCATGTTTTTTCAAATTTTCTGAAAGCCCATCGGCACCACCAATGATGAAAGCCAGATGACTATTTCCTTCATTGCCAAAATTGGCGATGGATTTGGCGAATTCTGGGCTGGAAAGATTTTTCCCTTTTTCATCCAATGCGATGATTTTAGCGCCATTTGGAACTGCTGCCAAAAGCAATTCTGCTTCTTTGTTTTTTAGCACCTCTCCTTGCAGATTTCCTTTGGTTTCTAGTTCTTTTAGCTCCAATTTCCAAGGTAGGCGTTTTTGGTATTTTGCGAATAAATCGAAATTTGGATCATTTTTTGAGAATTTTCCGATGGAAATTATTGTGATTTTCATTTTTTAATGTCTAATGCTTGGATCTAGTTAATTTTCAATTTGGTAAATAATGAATAACTCAAAAAAAATAGCAATCTATCCAGGAACTTTTGATCCGATCACATTTGGACATTTGGACATCATCAAGCGGGCTTTGCAGATTGTTGATCATCTCATCATTGCTATTGCTAAAGACACTTCGAAAAATCCGCTTTTTTCAGTTGCTCAAAGGATTGAGCTTGTGAAAAAAGAAGTTGCTAATCTTGATGCAGGAAGAAATGTTGAGGTTGTTGGTTTTGAAGGGCTTTTGATCAATTTTGCTCGAGAAAAAAACTCCAAAATATTGATTCGCGGATTGCGCGCTGTTTCGGATTTTGAATTCGAATTTCAGATGTCAGGAATGAATTCTAAACTTGATCCTGAAATTCAAACTATTTTCCTGCCAGCCTCTGAATCAACGCATTTTGTTGCGTCCAGATTGGTCAAAGAAGTTGCGCGTTTGGGTGGAGATGTTTCGGGACTTGTGTCGAAGAATGTTGAATCCGAACTTCACAAAATCCTCAGAAGATGAGTATTTTTTTTAAAGAACGTGGCACTAGCCCCGCCCCGCAACTAAGAAGTGCCGCGAAGCGGGAGAGTGATTTGTTTCAAGAGCGAGGCGTGGATGAAGGGCGACTTTTTCATTCTCCTAAGTCAATCAGTTCTAGGGAGCGGGAGATTATTTGGGTGTTGAAAGATGATCGGGCGGGGAATTATTCTCAAGCGATTGGTTTGGCTGAAGCGATGGCTTTGCAGAATGGATCTGAAATTTGCATTAAGGACATTTCCTACGGATTTTTGGCGCGGGTGCCTAATTTTTTGAAAATTAGTGGTCTTTGGGGAATTGATTCAAAGTCAAGGTTGGGTATTTTAGATCCTCTTATTTGCGAGGAGGAAAAACCTGATATTGTGATTTCTGCTGGTCGCAAGACTGCGCCGATTGCCGCTTTTTTGAGGAAGAAATATCAGGCTTTTGCGGTGCAAATAATGCATCCTAATCTTGATTTTGGGAAATTTGATTTGGTGGTTCTGCCTAGCCACGATCGCAAGGTTGAGGCAAAAAATGTGGTTAGGGTTTTGGGTTCGTTGGGTAGAGTTAATAAAGATCTTTTGGAAAAAGAATATCAGAAATTCTCGGATATTTTTGAGAAAATAGAATCTCCCAGAATTGTTTTGTTGGTTGGAGGTTCTTCAAAAAAAGGGATATTTAGTGAGAAAATCGCTCAGAATTTGGGAAAACAAGTGAGCAATGTCGTCAATCAAATGCAGGGAAATTTGGTGGTTTTGAATAGCAGAAGAACGGGTGATAAAGTTAGTGAAATTCTTGATCAAAATTTGAATTGTCCAAAAACTTTCTTCAAATGGCAAAGCCCAGATTGGCAGAATCCCTATTTTGCCTCACTTCAGGCGGCAGATTTTGTGATTGCGACTGGTGATTCAATTTCAATGTGCTGTGAAATTTGTGCCCTGGGTAAGCCAGTTTACATTTTCAATCCACCAGAAATTTGTTCATCGAAGCATCTGAAATTTCATCAGGATTTGTTTGATGGAGGTTTTGCCAAAAGGTTGGATGAGGATTTAAGAATCCTAGAAAAATTTGATTCAAAGAAATTGCAAGAAACCGCCAAAATTGCTCAATTGCCAATTTTAGACAGACTCTAAGCCTCGGAATGTGAACAAAAAGATTGTAATGAATGAGTCGAGCCAATAAACTTGATTGTTAATTCAAAAAAATTTAGGAACATTTGTTAAAATTATTTTTTCCAATCCAATTCAAAAATATTCGCGCGCTTCTAGGTAAGTGTTTTGTGCTGTCTCTCCTTTTATTTTCTTATTCTTCTTGTACTGATCAAGGCTGTATTGAAGCTGATGATTTTGGTGAATACGAACAACAAGTTCTCACCATCAAAGCTAATACCCTGGGTGGATCTTGTGAATATTTTCCCAGTAAGAGCATCGGTGATTCTGAACAAGGGTCAGGATTGAAAACATGTTTCAATAAAGGAGATATCACTCTCGAACAGTTTGAGGCTGGTTCGGATGGTGTTGCTGACACGGTTGAAAGCGTTTCTGGTACTGGAGACTTAGGATGTGGCGCAGAAGAGTTTAATGTGAGTTCAGAGCAAATTTGTATCGAAAATTGCATCCAAGAATGTTTTTTATCCTCACAATCCTCTGGAAATTCTGAACCTGGCTGGGAATCTACTGATAAAAAAGAACCGGGAAGAAATGTTGGTGTTACTGTCACACCTGGCGCAGAAGTGATCATCAGAGCAATTGGGAAAGTGGTTTTGGGCGGTCTTGATTTTGATCCGGTTTATGCTCGTGCAGATTTCAGTGGATTGCAGTCAAGAGATAGCAATCTGACTAACCACGCTTTCACTGATCTTCAGGCTGGAACTGCCAGAACAGTTCAGTTTAGTGGGAAATGGGCTGGAGATGGTACGACTACACCTAATTTTGGCGGCAACATATCTTCTGATGCCACAACATTTAATGGGGCTAGACGTTTGGCCGCATTTTTGATTCCTCACCCAGAAACTGGATATTCTTTTAATACTGAGGCAGCTGACGAGGATGCTGGAAATTCAGGAGTTCCGCTTTTTGCCAATGCTGATTCGTGGTCATGTGACTATTCATCAGATTCAATTGATGAACCTAATTGTGTCAGTGGATCTACAGGTCTGACAGATGAGGTTTATCCTATTAGCTCTGATTCTACGTTTTTGAATAGACAGAAAAATCTAGGAACTTTCGGTGGAATGATTCGTTGGGAATCTGACGGATTAGTATCTTTGGACGATCTTTCGTCTGGTAGTGCGATTGGAGATTTGTCAACTTCGGTTACTCAAATTGACAATAATGAAGATTATGCTGTCAGATTGGTTCTGAAAAATATTAGTAGTAATGACACTTGTGATGCAATGGGTTTGAAATTTTCTATCAATGGAGGCGCAAAAATTGAAGCTTCTTTTGATACAGACAGTTTTGGGAATAGTTTACCTTACATCACATTAGAATCCGGAGATAATATTACATTCGAGATTAATAACGTAAAATACGGTGGAGCGAATACAAATTGTGGAGAGGAGATCAATTACAAGTTGTTAAAATTACAAGATATTAAAATTGAGAAATCTGGTTTTGTTAGCTTCACAAATGTTGGTACTAGTACTTCATCTGATACTTGTACTTTGAACGGAAGAATCATTAATCCACTTAATGTTGATGGAGGTTCTAATAGTGCAGATGACTTTTATGAATACGATAATTTTGACACACTTTCCAGTTCCGATCCTCTTGATAATATTTCTGTTCCAACCTTGAATAATGTTTCTGTTCCAACCTTGAATAATGTTATCAAATATTGGTCGAAAAAAGTTTTTGTCAGAAAAGGACAAACGATCCGAATTGATCCGACAAGTTGGGATGGATCTTGGGATCAAGAATCTTTATCTATAAAGTGTGGTATTGGCATGGCAATTAAGGTTGGTGGAATTTCATCATCAAATGGTGACGTTGAAGATAGGCCAGCATTTCTTTGCCATGGAACGGCAAACGAGTATGTCCCAAATCCTGATTGTTTTTTAGGTCTTGATCCAAGTGATTCTAGCATAAATATTTGCCAAGCATTTTCAGAAGATTGTTTTGATCAAAATAATGCTAAGAAACGATATTGTCCAGTAGAAGCTTGTCAAGTCGCTTTTGATGATACTCCAGGTGGTTGTGAAGTTGAAAATACATCTAAGACAAATGCATCAATCACACTGAAAACCTGTGAAGCTTGTTTTAACGCCAAACAGGTCGCAAGAACACAAGATGTGTCAATCCAACTTAATATTGATCAATGCTACGATCTAGAAAACTACACTGGTCAAGTTTCTGACATCCGTGATATTATCTCTGATGGGACAATTGATGATGCTGCAGCTGAAGCAGCCTTTGCCAAAGGGGCAAAAAAGCTAGGGTTGTTTGATGGTTCTTACGGTAACTTTGAAAATTTTGGAGATTCGGGGAAAACAATAAACTCTAATAAAGTTTATTCATTAAAGAAGGTAATTTATCCTTCCTTTAATGGAAGATTGATGTTTTTGATAGTCGATAATGATGATTTCACCACAGATTTTGAGAAGGATTTCAATGACGGATCAGCTAGTACTGGGGACTACGTGAACAATTCATTAGGTGACGATGGTGACAATGGTTCGAATGGTTATCAAATAGATCTATCAGGACAACAAGAATTCCAAAATGGACAATGGTTAGAGGTGATATTATGCCTAGAACAGACAGATGATAGTAGTGATTGTGTTGATGAGCCAACACCAGTTTCTGATCAACCCCTAATTGTCAGCATTGATGATGCCACTGAAGCTGATCTTGGGCCAACAATTTTAAGCCATTACAAATTTGATGAATTTGGTAGTTTGGTTCGATTTAACAACCCAGGAGCCATAGGATTTGATCCTGATGTTATGGGCTCATCTAAAACTGAAGTTGGAGATTTTTATTATCGTCATTCATATGAAGAGTTATTGAATAAATTATCCATTAGCCCGGCTGATAAAGCTGCAAATGACGAAAGATTTTTAAAATTCTCCAAATTAAGATTATCTTTCAAAATCAAAGATCCAGATATTGGGAATTGTATTACTTCGGATCCTAATCCTGATACAGAGCCGAATTGTTCTTTGGTGGATTGTGATGGCTCAGTCACTGTAAATCCATTTTACCAAGCAGATAGAGCGGGGTCTTCTCTTATTCAAAACATTGATGAAATAATAGGAAACACTGATGAAACCTGTGAGGAAGATATACCTGTTGGTAGCTCAACATCTGATCATTGTCAAAGACAATTCTTCTGTGCCAGTAGATATTACAACAATAGTGGAGAATATCAGGTGGTTGTTAAAGTGAAAAATGATAAAAGTAATGCCTCTGGACTAGTTGATTTGGTTATCTCTCCAGTTATTGAAATCATGGATGGGAAACCAGATGGCAGCACAATTGGTCAGGCAGAGAGGATTTATAGTGCTGTTGTGGGTGATTCTAGGTTTCAACTTATTATTAGCATGTGTTTTGTGGTCATGATCACTTTTTATGGTGTTGGATATTTGATGGGGGTGAGTGAATTTTCACAATCAGAAATTCTCAGCCGAATCATAAAAGTTGGAATCATCTATCTATTTATTGGTCCAAATGGTTGGGTTTGGTTCGATACTTTGTTTGTGGAGACGTTCAAAAATGGAACTGACTACATAACTTTTATGATGGCAAGCGCTTTTGATCAATCTGCTGAGCTACAAAATGCAATTGCTGCTAATGACTTTAGCGATAAATCAGTTTTGTTTGGCGGAATTGATGAGGTGTTTGGAATGTTTATTTCTGGCGCAGTTCAAAATAAAATTTGGGCACTATTATTTGCCAGTATTTTTGGGCCGATCTATCTTTTTATAATTTTTCTAGGATTTCTTCTCTATGTTTATGCGGTCGCTAACGCCGTCCTATTATATCTTACTGCTCAAATATTTATCTCAATACTTTTCATTTTGGGGCCAATTTTCTTTATCATGCTAATGTTTAGTCAGACCAAGACCATGTTTGATAAATGGCTTAGTGAATTGATCGGACTTTCTTTGCAGCAAATATTTTTGCTTACCACTCTCGCATTCTTCAGCATGATGATGTATGAGGTAATCAAAATATCATTAGGATACAGAATTTGTTGGGGGAGTGTTTGGGAGTTGAATCTTGGAGTAACTCAAATAAAGCTCCTTTCTTTTTGGAAAATAGCATCAATGCCTGAAAGTTTTAATGTCCAATCTGATGTCGGAAATATCGGAAATCCAGAGGGTGTTCCATCATTGTTTTCGATCTTATTTATTTGGATTATTGCATCATTAATGCTCAAATTTATTGACTTCATGTCCGATCTTGCCGCTACAATTGGCGGTTCTGTAAGGGCTACTCAATTATCTGAAGGGGTTAAGAAGGATGCTAGCTCCTTTATGAAAGAAGCTAAATCATTGGCAGCCAAGAGTTTTGCGGGTAG
>JBLHSZ010000052.1:0-8388 GCA_047627095.1 Rickettsiales bacterium | reverse complement strand
TCGGTGACAGAATTTACATGTATCACCATATTCATCAATTTGTCATCCTTGTAAAGTTCAGTTAATTCGATGACATAATTTAATTTTTGGTATCTTATTTCCCACTTTGTCATCCTCGTGCAGGAGGGGATCCATGAATACTGAAATGCAAACTCAAATTATGAATTTTGGTTGCAATAATGCTGGGGAAGTCAAGGATCCAGGAAAACTTTAGAAGAACTCTTAATTTAAGTTCTAATTACAAGACTTATGGATCCCCGCCTGCACGAGGATGACAAAGTGGGTAATATGGTCATAATTATAAAATTCGATCATCGAATTAGCTTACTTTTACAATCCTTACACACAAAACTATTTCGCAAAATAATGCACAAAAACATTTTCAACATCAATCCCTCCAATCCATTTTTGCCAGAACTTGCCAAATGGGTTTTGAAGAAATACCCCGATCCATTCTCCATGTCGAATCTGACTATTCTTCTTCCTAGTCGAAGGTCTTGCTTTGCAATAAAAAAACATTTTCTAGAATTATCAGAAAATGAGGCGGTTATTTTACCAAAAATTTTAGCAATTGGTGATGTGGATTACGATGATTTCTTACCCAACGAAAATCCTTTATTGTTTGATCAAAAACACAACAAAGTTGACTATTCTTTCGAACTAATTTTGGCAATCAAAGAATGGAATTCTAAAACCAATCTTTTTGGAAAAAACATTTCTACTGCTAGTCTAGCTTTGGTTGCGGACAATCTGCAAAGTTTCTTAGATGAAGTAGAAAAAGAAAGTTTAGATTTGGCTAATTTGGCAGAAATTGATGATGGAGAAATGGCATCTCACAAACAGCAGATTTTGCAATTTTTGCAATATTTTAGCTCCGTTTGGCAAAACTCTTTGCTCAAAAAAGGTCTGATTTCGGATGCTAAAAAACGCAATTTAATGTTGAATAATTTTAGTCATCATTTGCAAAAAAATGGGAGTGAATTTCCAATTTTAGCCGCCGGTTCAACAGGAAGTGTTTTTAGTGCATCAAAACTTCTCAAAACAATTGCAAACCTTGAAAATGGTTTTGTAGTTTTATTTGGTTTGGATCAAGAATTGGATGAAGAAATTTGGGACAAAATCGGTGAAAACCACCCCCAATACATGCTCAAAAAATTGCTAGAAAGAATTGAGGTCATCAGAAATGAGGTCGAAAATATTGGTGGTGAAAATGGATTTGTAGAAAAACTTTGCTCAACTGCGATGCTTCCGTCCGAGTTTAGCAATCGTTGGAATCTTAAAAACAAAACATTAAATACGAAAAGTGAATATTTAAAAATAGAAACCGAGAATGAGTTTGATCAAGCAAAAATCATCGCTTTTCAGCTTCGTGAAAT
The DNA here is from genome assembly GCA_047627095.1 of Rickettsiales bacterium. GTDB lineage: Bacteria > Pseudomonadota > Alphaproteobacteria > Rickettsiales > UBA1997 > JAJTCH01. The sequence continues at coordinate 7,012 of JBLHSZ010000052.1, read as the reverse complement.
ATTAGAAGAGAAAGGAAAAACCGCCGCTTTAATCAGCAATGATAAAAATCTCAACCAATTGGTGAAGGCAAATTTATCAGCATGGCAAATACAAATTGATGATTCTTCTAGTGCAAATTTGGCGGAATCTGAAATTGTTAATTTATTATTTTTAATTAGTGAGTTTGCAAAAAATGATTTTAGTTCTGTCAACATTCTATCGATCCTAAAGCATCCTTTGGCAAATTCCAAAGGTGATTTCTTAAGAGTTTTGGAAATGGATATTTTGCGTAATGTGGTCAAATTTTCTGATTTTGATGATTTGATTTTGAAAGTTAAAGATGATGATTTGAAGAAATGGATCATTGAAGTTGCTGATATTTTCAAACCTTTGATTACGGAATTTTCCAAAAAACAAATTGATTTTAGGGGAATGGTTAGTCTGCATTTTTCATGTTTTGAGACATTAACTAAAACCAATAAATCCTCGGATGAAACAGAAGTTTCCACATCTTGGGAAAATATTGAAGGTGGGACAGAATTACTAAAATTCATTGACGAAATCTCTAATAGCAAAATTAATTTTGCATGCGAGCCCGAAAGCTACAGCCGAATTTTGCAGAATTTCCTAAAAAAATACCAATATCGAAGAACTGGAAATTTTCACCCTCGTCTACATATTTTATCGACCATGGAAGCGCGTCTCATGAGTTTTGATCTATCTATTGTCGCTGGACTTTGTGAGGGGAGTTTTCCATCTTCCGCAAGCGAAGATTGGCTGGGAAGCAAAATAAGAAGTGATATTGGAATGCCAACTAAATCCAGAAAAATAGGTATTGAAGCCTATGATTTTTGCAACTATTTGGGTGGAAATAAAGTGATATTGTTTTATCCAAAGAGTCAAAATAACTCCCCGACCATAAAATCTAGATTTTTATTAAAGCTAGAAACGGTTCTAAAGATCAATGGCTGGAATGGTTTGGTGAAAGATGGAAAAGAATATTTAGAAATTCTAGATTTTACGAAAAATAGCCAAATTAAAAATATTAAAACCAGCCCAAAACCACTTCAGAATATTGAAAAAATTTCAGCAACCGACATTTCTAAATGGATGAGAAACCCATACTCCATTTATGCTAAAAGAATTTTAAAGCTAAAACCTTTAAAGAAAATTCAGCAAGAAGCCTCTTTTGCAGAATTTGGAAATTTTGTTCACAATTCTTTAGAAGAATTTGTCAAAAATTATCCAAAAATTGATTTGCTTAAATATGGAAAAGATACCTTCCAAGATTATTTCCCGGATCCATCGAGTTATTTACTTTGGTGGGCAAAATTTGAAAATCTAGCTAAGTGGTTTTTGAATCAAGAAAAATCACTACAAAAGGATCTTCAGGCCAGCTTTGTCGAAGTTGAAGCCGAAGCGACTATTAGGAACGTATTTTTATCAACCAAAATTGATCGCATTAATTTGTATCAGGATGGAAGTTTTGAAATTATTGATTACAAAACCGGTCAATTGCCAAAAATAAAAGAGATAGACTCTGGAATAGAACCGCAATTGGCGGTTGAAGCTTTGATTTTGAGCTCTGGTGAAATAAAAAACTATCCACAATTAAATGGAAAAATTGATATGGAGAAAATAAGAAATCTACAATATCAGAATTTGAAGGGTAACGATAAGAATGAAATCATGGATTTGAAAAACTCTGCAGATTTAATTGACGGCGCTGAGGATGGAATCTTCAGGCTTTTAGATATGTTTTCTAATCAAAAGCATGGATATGTTTGTGCGCCAAATCTTGATCTTTACAAGGAGGATGACTATTGGCACTTGGGAAGGGTGGGGGAATAAAAAATTAGATCTCGGATTCTTTTTCCTCAGTAATTTCGCGAATTTTGTAACTATTGACAATATCATTAATCAATAAATTGCGGATATTGTGAGCAACTACCTTAGTCAAATTAGAAGCAATGGCTTCTTCTGCTGCATAGTTGGCAAATCTTTTGTTTTCAACATCAAAATCATCTGTAGCGTTGACAACTCCTGTGGAAATTAACTGCCTTGTGTAGAAATCACGAAGTTTGTAATTGGCAATCAAAATAACTTTATTTCTCCCAGAAGATCCCGTGTCATTTATGAAAGTTGTTCTTACGGTTTTCTCCAAAGAAATATCAATTGAATATTTTTGATCCACTTCAATATTATTCGGGTTTAGAACTTTTTCTAGATTGTTTTTGAGATCTTGATTGAGTTTCTTTCTAGAAACTTTAACAGTGATAGCGGCCAACTCTTCATTGTAGGCTTTGGATTTAGAAGAAATCTTATTGTTCGAATAGATGGTTTGAAAACCACAAGAAGATAAAATCAGAATATTAAGCAACAAAAAAAATTTCATCATTATTTTTAAATAATTATTTCGGGAATCCCCGTGACAAGGGGCGCTGCTTGTGCAGCGTTCTTTAAAAAGAAATTATCTTGCATCAGATCCCCAGAATTCAGGGCGCATGATCGAACAGAGTTCTTTAAGAATTATTTTTCTTAATCGCCGCTTTAATAAAACTCACAAAAATTGGATGAGGCGCAAAAGGACGAGATTTTAATTCAGGATGAAATTGCACACCTACAAAAAATGGATGATCTTTAATTTCAACAATTTCAGTCAATTTTCCGTCTGGTGACATTCCAGAAAAATCTAATCCGGCTTTTTCCAACTGATCTTTGTAAGTAATGTTAACCTCAAAACGATGACGATGACGCTCGCTAATTGATTTCTCACTATAAATCTTACTTGCCAAACTACCTTTTTTAAGATCACAAGGATAGGAACCAAGGCGCATTGTTCCTCCCAAATTAACACTTTTTTTATTAGTTTTCTTGCCATCTTCACTTTGCCATTCTTCCATCACCCCAACCAAGTGAGTTCCTCCTATTTTTATTTCGCTAGAAGTAGCATCTTCAATTTTTAGAACATTCCGAGCATATTCAATAACTGCCATTTGCATTCCGAAACAAATTCCAAAATAAGGTATTTTATTGATTCTAGCGTAGTTAATCATTTTGATTTTTCCTTCCGTTCCATCTTCTCCAAATCCGCCAGGAACCAAAATTGCATCAACATCCTGCAAATCATTGATAATATTTTTATTGGCATTTCGAGCATTTATCCATTTGATATTAGCCTTGTATCCAAGACCAATTGAAGCGTGATCAAGAGCTTCTAAAAGAGATTTGTAAGAATCCTTGTGGTCGATGTATTTTCCGACAATAGCAATATTTACCGATCCTTTGATATTTTCGATAGATTTAACAATATCCTTCCATTTCTTTAGATCTGGCTTCTTTTCAGTGCTAATTTTGAAGAATTTAAGAATTTGAGTGTCTAATTTTTGATTGTGATAGACATGTGGAACCTCATAAATGCTTTTGGCATTTGGTGCAAAAATAACATTTTCTTCTGGAACAGAACACATTTTGGCAATTTTCTGAATTTGTGATTCAGGAATTTCTTGTTCAGCGCGGCAAAGAAGAATGCTTGGTTGGATTCCTATTGAACGAAGTTCTTTGACGGAATGTTGAGTTGGCTTACTCTTAAGCTCACCTGCGAAGGCAATGTAGGGAAGGAAAGTCAAATGTAAGAAAGCACATTTTTCGGATCCTAGTTCGAATCCAACTTGACGAATTGCTTCAAAAAATGGCAAAGCTTCAATATCACCGACAGTTCCACCAATTTCACAAAGAGCGAAATCAACATCTTCTACATCATTTAAAATGAATTCTTTAATCAAATCAGTCACATGTGGAATGACCTGAACTGTTCCACCTAAATAATCACCTTTGCGTTCTTTATTGATGAGTTTTTGATAGATTTGCCCAGCAGAAACACTATCGGTTCTTTTGGCGTCAACTGCTGTGAATCTTTCATAGTGACCCAAATCAAGATCAGTCTCTGCACCATCTTCTGTGACAAAAACTTCTCCATGTTGAGTTGGGCTCATTGTTCCTGGATCAACATTCAAATATGGATCTAATTTGCGTAAACGAACCGTATATCCTCGAGCTTGAAGTAGTGCAGCCAAAGATGCTGAGGCCAAACCTTTTCCAAGTGAGGAAACTACACCTCCAGTTATGAAGATGAATCTTGTTTTATTATTTTTTTTAATCATTTGGAAGGGAAAGAGTGCTGTTCAAAGAAGGTGCGCATGATAAAATTAACAACTCTGCAAAGCAATAAAAATTTAGTAAAAAAAAGAATTATTAATCAATTAAGGAATCAATATCTATTTTGCCTCTATATCAAAAAGAATATCGCAAATAAAGTGATCCAGATTGCGATTTATAACTTGGTTTTTTTTCAATCTCATAATCTATCATCATTAAAATTCCATTTTCTTCATAGATATCAAAACCAAAGCCATATTTCAGACTTTTTTTGTCGATGTTAGAATTTTTAATCCTAAAACTCGTATTTTGACCCTGAAATTTATTTATTGAAGATTGATCACTGGCAGCAAAATCATATCCATAGCTCAAGTTCATCTTTGGCTTAACTTGTATCGATAGAATTTCAAACTCATCATATCGCAGATCAGCACCAAACCTGCCTTCCAGAAAATTACTTTTTTCGTTACTAACTTGCAAATTCAAGGTCCCTGCCCCAGATTCACTATAAGTTGAAATTTGGTTTCTGGCCATTGTCAGACTAATTCTTGGAGTAAATACGAATCCATAATCAAGCTTCTTAATCACTCCACCGTCAAACTTTGCAACATAAGTTTCTCCGCCATATGTCGCCGTAGCAGTTTGGTTAATTTCCGGCATCGATCTTACTGAACTGTATTTATTGACCGCTACACCGATAATTCCACTAATAAAATATGGTTCAAAATTATATCCCCCATAAAGATTAAATTGATAGCTATCAATATCCGTTTCTTTTTTACTGACACTGTTGGATTCAATGTTAGCCAGAGAAAAACTTGATGAAACCCCAAGTCTCAAGTTTTTTGCTATTTCTTGATCAACTCCAACCGCCAAACCTTGAGCAGAATATTCATAACCCCAAGAATCCTCGACATTGTCTTGAGTTGAGGAAGAGCCAAATCCTTGAATCCAGATTGCCTGATCATCAAAAATATCATCGCTAAAATTCAATTTATCTAAATTGGCAATATTTTCTTTTTTTGAGAAATTAGAAAAATTTCTAGGATTTTTTCCATTTAAAAAATTACTAAAATTATTGTCATCTCGCTTAAATAAAGATTTTTCCAATCTCGCAGAAGAAATTTTTATTGAAGATTTTGCAGAATCTAGAGAACTATTATTCAAATCTTGGTTATTTTGAGGAATGATTGATTGCAAAGCAGAATCTCTTTGTGAATTTGTTGTTGAAGTTCGATCAATAAATTTCTGTAAATTACGAAGCTCATCTGTGGCAGAAGATCCAACCTTATCGATATTATTGTACAAATCTGCCGAGAATTTATTATTTGTAAAACTTTCTGCTCCTTTACGATCAACCACAAGAAATAACTCAGTACCAGATTTTTTAGTATTAAAAGTCAGAAGACCTGATTGATTTGAGGATGAATTATTAACATCAATATTGGAATCGAAAATGTTATTAATATTCCCAGAAACTCCAGAAACAATAGCGATTTCAGACCCGTCAGATAAATATCCAGAGTCAGAATCATAAGAAATTTGCAATCCAATTCCACCACTTATCACAACGTTTCCTGCAGATGTTAAGCTTCCAACATTAGAATTATTCAAAGCATTTATTCTTAAAATATCACCATTAAAAGCGGAGAAATTTCCAGAAATTTCATGAGCAGCACTTCCTAAATCAATGATTGCAGCTCCTCCAGAAGTAGCTAGACTGCCGGTGATTGTTTTTGAAGAATCACCCAGATTCAAAGTTCCTGCAATCAAAATATTATCCGCAGCAATATCGTCGTTGGCGGTTAAAGTTTTTTGACTAGCTATATTTAGATTCTCTAAACGATTATTTGATCCGATTTTAAAGTTACTAATGTAATCATTATTAACATTGAAAGTCCCATTTCCAGTACTACTACCACTAACTGAACCATTTATCACACCACCATTATAATTGAAAATAGCTCCCCTTTTGATGTTTATTAGTGAATTTTGATCTGATCCAATAGTACCGTTATTTTGAGTTAAAATACCGCTTGCCAGAGTTCCGGACTCGCCAATAGTTATTTCATCAGCATTAAGATGAATATCATCGGTGATATTCAGAGTGGTTTGGTTGGAGATAAGAATTTGCTCTAATTTAAAATTTTCACCAATTGATGAAGTTTGATTTTTTGTTCCCGATCCAGAAAATTGCAACATGCCATTACCTTCAGAATCTCCATTTATTGATCCTGAAACATTGGATGCAAAATCAACATTCAATGTTGATCCTGAAGACAAAACAATATCGTTAGCACTGATCTGACTTCCATTAAAGGTCAATTTTCCGTCGATTAGAATTTGATCAGAAGCTATATTTCCATTAAAAGTAGCTGTTTTACTAGAAGATATTTTCAACAATGAAAGGGGATTATTTTGACCAATATCAAAATTTGTAGTTTTTGTTTCTGTGAAAATCAACGAACCTGCATTAGCAGAAGATCCATCAATTTGACCAAGAATAGTTCCGTTACCATAACTCAAAGTTGATCCATCACCAATCCTGATAAAATTGGTATCGATATTTTTATTAGAAGTGTTAAGAATTGAATTGTTAGAAATTTCAATCAAATGTAGAGTTGTTGTCGAAGTTCCAACGCTAGCCAAAAGAGTATTATCTCCTGTAAAATTAACCGCCCCAACGCCATCTGAAGATCCACGAATACTAACCTCAACATTTCCACTAACAATTGACAAGGTGGCGTTATTATCAATTTTTATGGTACTAGAAATATCAACATTTCCATTTAAAATTGAATCAATATTAACATTTATTTTGCCGCTACCACTAACATTACCATTTAGAATTCCACCGTTGAAAATTGTAGTCTG
>JBLHSZ010000051.1:0-8470 GCA_047627095.1 Rickettsiales bacterium | reverse complement strand
TGGCTCCAAGCAATGGAGACGAGCTGGCAAGAATGGTGGCAACATCATCCAATATTAACGATCGACCTTCTGCTATTCGCTATCCGAGAGGAAATAGTTCATTAAATATTGATTTGGAAAACATTACGCCTCTAGAAATTGGCAAAGGACAAATCATCAAACAAGGAAAGGATGTGGCAATTTTATGTTTTGGAACCATTTTGGATAATGCTATTAAAGCAGGAGAAATACTTGCTGAATCTCACAATATTGACGTTACTCTTGCTGATGCAAGATTTGCCAAACCTCTAGATCAAGAATTGCTTATTGATTTGGCAAAAAACAATCGACTCTTAATAACTGTAGAAGAAGGGGTGATTGGTGGATTTGGGTCAGCTGCAATGCAGTTTTTATCAGAAAACAACTATCTAGAAAAAGAAGGTTTTAAATTCCGCCAAATGTTCATGAAGGATGGCTTTATTGAACAAAATGATATCCCCACTATGCAAAAACAAGCGGGAATAGGAGTTCAAGATATCATCGATCTAATCCTAAAAAATTCCCAATAACTCACCAAAAAAACCTTGTAAACCGAAGCATGTTACAGTTCCTATTGAGTGATTTCTTCAATGATCTGTATCTGCTCAACCGAATCTATTAAAGGTGATTCTTCAACAACATAATCATCTCCAAATCTTTGTTTCAAATATTGAGATATTTGAGTGAAATTACCAACTTGCTTAATATTCCCAGATTTTCCTTTAAAGCTCACTGCAATACGAATTGGAATTTGAATTTCTCGGGTGCCAGAAAGAAAAATTAGATCAGACGTACCATCAATAATTCCACTTCCAATATCAAAAGATCCTGAAACAACACTATTAATTCCAGCTGAAACTGTTTTAATCGAAAATTGATCCGCTCTAGAACCTTTGCTCACAATAAAAGAACCTGAGACATTAGTAAAATTACTAAAAGTTTCAGAATTCTGCAAAATATTTAACGGTGTTTGCAGTTCTGCATAATAATCTTTAGGTCGCGCTGTTTTCATCGCCAAATCATAAATACCAAAACCGCCAACCTCAATGTTAGAACCAATAAACTGACCCCTAATATCCAAATTTCTAATAAATATTTCTTTATTACTAGCAGATGAATTTACTACTGCCGAAATATTTGATGCGCCTTTGATATTATCAATTCCCATTATGTCCAATAAAACCAATCCCGAATCAACACCAATCAGCTGAACACTTCCATTAACCGTCTTGAGATCTTTAAAAATCATAGATCCTTTGAATTTGGCACTACCCATATAAGGTTCCAATTCAAATTGTTCAAAATCAACAATACCCAAAATATTCCCTCCATTTATTTTAATATTTTGAGCCTGCCAATCATTAATTTTAAGACTTTTAATATCAAAATTAATCGCACCGCTAAAATCAGAAATATCCGGTAAATCAAAAAATCGATCAGCAATTTGTGGATCTTTAAAATCCAAACCATTAGACAAAATATCAATATTCAAGACTGGCAATTTAGTAATATCGACCCCAATCTGACCGGATAAATTGATTCTTGGTGACGATAAGTTAAGATCAGACAATGTAAAATATCCTTGTCCAAATTTCATTCTCAGACCACTATTCTCCATTTCATGATCTTGAAAAATAAACTTCTCAACATTCAAAACAATATCTTGATCATATTTTATTTCATTGAGCCAAAGAAGCTTCTGCAGCAAAGAACCTTTGGATAGATAAGGATTCTTCTGCTTTTGAGAAAAATAATCATCAAAATTCAAATAATCCATTTTCAAATCCGCACTAATTTTGGAAAATCCCACCGAATCATCGATTTTCAAACTCCCCGTAACCAAGTTTTTGTCATCATTAATCGCCAAATTAAGATTATTAAAAACACTAAAGCGAGGTAAAAGCAATAGATCTGACTGGAAGCTATATTCGCTCAAAATATTTGGCGCAAGATTGTCCAAATCAACTCCTATCCAAGAGAATGCTTCTTGAAGATTTCCACCAACAATTTTGATATTACCAACAAATTGGGGGATTTTATTTTCCTGACCAACAATCCCGCTCACCAGAATCGAACCTTCTCCAGGAATATTTGCTGACAAAGATTCAAGCAAAATATTATCCGACGAGGTAATAAAATTAATCCTAATATCACTTAAATCATCACCATAATATTTGGCATTTTTAATTTTTATTTCAGCGTTAAAATCAAAACCATCAGGATTTGCATCTTCCAAAACACCTTCTTTCACATCCAGAATATAAGTTTTATCATCATCCTTGTCCAGAAAGGTAGTATTGGAAATAAAATTTTGAACAATCTGATTCTCCAAATCCAGAAAGTTAGAATTTCCAGCAGTTGCAGGTGACCAGATGCCATCAATATCTATATTATTAAAGTCAATTTTAGCGCTAATTTTTGTCTTTATATCAGAAAAATCGGCAATGGCGTTACCTTGACCCGACATTAATTTTGATTCGATAATAATATTTTTAATATCAATTTTTCCCGAATTATTTTCAATGTCAGCGACAATGTTGATGGGCTTTGTTGCACTTATTTTGCGGAAAATATGACTGTCTTTAGAAATATATTTATTCAAAAATGTCTTCAGATCCACAACCTTAATATCCGCCTGACCGATGAAATTTGATTTAACCAAATCATCAATTCTAGAATTGAGGAATTTTCCTTCTAAAGTTGCAGCAAAAATAGCTGACTGAATTTTGATCAAAGATTTTTTGTTATTTCTAGTATCAGCAATTAATGAGAAATTGGCCGGCTCTTTATCAGAAACAAAATATCCATCAACTTCAAGAATCTGTTTTCTTTCGTTGTTATTAAGTGCAAAATTGATCTCATCAAATTTAATTGAAACTTTATCTTTAGAATTAATTTTAGAGAAAACCCCGTCAACAAATTCAACCGCTTTGATGTTTTTAAAATCAAAAACTTGATCGTTTTTCCCAAAGCTAAAAAGTCTATTCAAAATATTATTATTCGATGCCGTTAATGGCTTAGGTTGGAACTTTTTTTCTTCTTGCTGGACATCCTTGGTTTTTATGATTGGTTTGCTAAAAACCAAATCCACAATCTTAATTTTTCCACCAAAAAGACTAGCAAAATTGGTTCTGATACTGATTGTTTCGACAACAACATCACTTGAATAATCACTACCAAGTTTTAGATTTGAAATCTCGACGTCATCAAGAAAGATTTTTGGAAAAGGAACAATAGCCGCCCTAACCCGTCCTTTTATCTCAAACTTAGCCTCCAATTTTTGACTAACTTTAGTTTCCAATTGTGATTTCAAACCATCGCCATTGATAGAAAAAGGCACAATAAAAAACAAAGCAATAATCGCCAGAACAGCTATAGAAATGATTCTAATCGGTTTTTTATAGTCCATTGTGTTTACAATTCTTCATTTTGATTAAAATTTTCAATAATAATCTTGGTAAGGTCAAATTCATGGTAATTAATCATCCCGAAAATCATTAACACTAAATATAAGGTGATCAGAATTATTGAAGAATTAACCAAATATTTTCTATTAGGATTCTGTTTTTCTTGATAATCAAGATTCAGCAAATGATTTTTAGAATATCCACCCGCAATAATTAGCAAATATTGATCAATGGTTTCATCATCAATTTTCAAAAATGAACAATAGCTCCTAACAAAACCGGTTAAATAAATCTTGCGAGAGAGTGTTTCAATATCATTTTTCTCCAGCAGAAGCACATAATCTTCTTTTATTTTCAAATACCCACTAATCTTTTCAACACTTATTTCCAAAGATTCTCGACGATTTTTTAACTTTTCACCAACATTTTCTGCACATGATTTTTTTAAATTATGATCTTCTTTTTGAGAAAAAATATCGCAAACAAATTCTTTCATCAAAATCATCTTGGTTTTGATGAAAGTTATCTTTCCTACTAACATTCTTCAATAATTTTAGTTAAATTCATCAAAGCATCCAGATTAGCCGCCGAAAAAGAATTATCCGACATTTTTTGCAGAATCGCCGGATTATCAATCAATTTTTCCAATTCCGCAGTAACCTTATTAATAGTAAATTCCTTTTCCTCAACCACGATCGCCCCGCCAGACTTTTTCAACATCTGAGCATTTTTCAACTGATGATTATCAGCAGATTTGGCAAATGGAATCAAAATCATCGGTTTTTTCGCAGCACTAAATTCTGCAATCGAAGATGATCCTGACCTTGCGATAATTAAATGGGCACGAGAAATTTCTTCCGCCATATTTTCAAAGAAATGGCTAATTCGAACTGAAATTCCAAAAGATTGATATTTTTTAGAAGTCTGATCAACGTCATCAGATCGGCATTGTTGAGTCAGGCTAATTTTATTTTTAAGCTCATCTCTAATATTAAAAAATGCCTTAGGCAAAATATCACTAAAAATCCTCGCACCTCCAGATCCGCCAATAATAAGAATATTAAAAACTTCAGAATTATCAGAAGGATTATGAATAAATTGCGAAGCCAGCAAAACATTATATCCTAAGTTTTCCACCTCTTTATTTTTCTTATTCAAATTGGGCAAAAGATATTCACTCTTACTCAAAGCGAGAATTTCATCACGAATAGGGTTGCCAACAAAAACAGTTTTTGCAGAAAATTTCTTCAAAATCCCATCGGTTTTCTGATAAGATAAGGCAATTTTAGTGGCAAATTTAGCCAAAATACGATTGACCTTACCCAAATGAGCATTTTGCTCATGTAAAATGATTTTCTTTCTCAAAATTATTGCCGCCACCAAAATAGGAAAAGTTGCATATCCACCAAAAGCAACAATAGCTTTCGGACGATACCTAATCAAGTAGAGCAATGATTGAAAAACACCCAAAGAAATTGTCCATCCAGCCAAAAGAAGTTTTAATGGAGATTTTTGTAGCTGCGCTGAGCTGATAATTTTGAATTGATAGGAGCTTTCCTTGTCATGATATTTGGCATAATTTTTATCACCCAGAATAATCACTCTTGATCCATTAATCGCTAATTTTTTTGCCAAAACTTGCGCCGGAAATATATGCCCCCCAGTCCCTCCAGTAGTAATAATTATTGTTTTTTTCATCCCAAATGCTCCAAAGCTATTTTAGTCAAAACTCGTCCGCGAGGAGTTTTTTCAACCAAACCTTTTTGAATCAAATACGGCTCAATAGTATCCTCAACAGAATCACGTTCTTCACCAATAGCGGAGGCAATAGTGTCAATTCCGACTGGACCTCCAGAATAATTCACCGCAATAAATTTCAAATAGCGATGATCGGAAGAATCCAAACCCTGATCATCAATTTCCAATCTTTTCAAAGCCAAATCCGCCAATTGCTGATCGACGATTTCTTGATCATAATCAACTAGAAAATCACGAACTCTTTTCAAAAGACGAATCGCAATTCTCGGAGTTCCTCTAGATCTTTTGGCAATTTCCAAAGCAGCAGGATCAGTAATTTCTACCTTCAAAATTTTTGCATCACGAATAACAATTTCTTGAAGCTCGTGAATTTCATAAAAATTCAAACGCAAAGGAATGCCAAAACGATCACGAAGTGGATTGGTCAAAAGACCAATTCTAGTGGTTGCCGCCACAAGAGTAAACATCGGCAAATCAATCTTAATCGCCCGTGCCGCCGGACCTTCACCAATAATGATATCAAGTTTATAATCCTCCATCGCCGAATATAAAACCTCTTCAACAGCAGTAGAAAGTCGATGAATTTCATCAATAAAAAACACGTCTCCTGCCTGCAAATTGGTCAAAATTGCCGCCAGATCTCCAGCCTTGGTAATCATCGGCCCCGAAGTTCCTTTAAACCCAACACCCATTTCATGAGCAATAATTTGCGCCAAAGTAGTTTTCCCAAGCCCAGGAGGACCATAAAATAAAGTGTGATCCAGACTATCTCCACGACTTTTCGCCGCATTTATAAAAACCTGTAAATTGCTTTTGATTTTGACCTGTCCCAAAAAATCCTGCAAATAAAGCGGTCGCAAAACATTTTCAGCACGATCCTCTTCAAGCAAAGTCGCCGATAGAGTTTGATGATCAATTATATTTTCTTCAGTCATTATTAATTCAACAATTGTGAGTTCGGATTTGCAGCTAAATCTTACGCTAACAGTGTAATTGAAGTTTTTTTACTTTTCACCTTTTGATTTTATACAAATATTTTTAATATTCTTTCTAAACTAGAATCTTTAAAGTCTATCACGCATAAATTATATAAAGTAATTCAAATGAAAAACTTACTATCTAACCGATCTACAATCCTAATTATTCTGAGCTCTTTTTTATTCGCTGCTTTGTGGCTCAATTCATATGCGCGAGAATTCTTTATTTTCAGAGCAATACATGGAGGAATAAGTATCGCCAATACCATGTTTCATGAGATAGGTCATAGTATTTTTGGATGGCTTTTTGGATATATCAACCTGCCTTCAATAACAACAATTTTTAACCACGATAAACATGCCGGACTTACATTCACTTTTGGTCATAGCTTGATCATTCAAATATTTGCTCTTTTCGCATTATTTTATGGATGCTTCTTTATTTACCAAAATAGAAGAGAGTATTTTTATCCAGCATTATTTGTGGCGATAGCAATAGCAGCAATTTCATTTACAAAATACCACAATATTTTAACTGATTACATGGGACATGGAACGGCGATGCTGATGGGAGGATTCTTTCTTTTTAGAAGTTTGGTCTATTTAGATGCGCGCAATGGATTTGAGCTTTGGCTAAATGGCTTCTTTGGATTTTTCTTCATCTTGAAGAATATCCATTTTAGTTATTTGTTAATTTATGATCCTTTAGAAAAGATGAGATATGTAAACGCAGTTGCCGTTACTCATGATTTTGTTCAATTAACTCGCTTAATAAATAGTTGGACAATAGATGGTATTGCCATGACAACTATTGCCTTGGGAATAATTATCATCATTAGTTCATTCGCTTTAGCTGGAAGATATGGAAGAAGTTAATTTATGGAAAATAATATAAGATGGATAGAATCTCTAAAAACCCGTGCTATTATGCTCAGGAAAAATTCCTAACCAAATAAAACATGATTTCTAAATGACTGATCTTGCCATCCAAATCGAGAACCTCACCAAAACCTACAAGAAATCTGGAAATTCTCCTGCCAAAGAAGCACTAAAAGGAATTAATCTTGAAATAAAAAAAGGTTCAATTTTTGGACTTCTAGGACCAAATGGAGCCGGAAAATCAACAATCATCAATATCCTAGCGGGATTGGTCAACAAAAGCTCGGGAGATGTTAAAATTGCTGGAATTGATTTATCAAAAGATCCTAATGAAGCAAAATTCAAAATTGGAATTGTGCCACAAGAGTTGGTGATTGATCCTTTTTTCAATGTTTATGAAACTCTAGAAATATATGCCGGATATTATGGAATTCACCCCAAAAACCGCAGAACCGATGAAATCATCGAGGCTTTGGGACTAAAAGACAAATCTAGAGCAACTCCACGCAGTCTTTCCGGTGGAATGAAAAGAAGATTATTAGTAGCAAAAGCACTAGTTCATAATCCAGAAGTTTTGATTTTGGATGAACCAACCGCGGGAGTTGATGTTGAGCTTCGAACTTCACTTTGGAAATATGTTAAGAAACTCAATGAAGACGGCACAACAATCGTCCTAACCACTCACTATTTGGAAGAAGCGGAAGAAATGTGTGATGAAATTGCCATCATAAACCACGGAGAAGTTATTGCTTGTGCAAAAAAAGATGATTTAATGAAAATGATCCCTGAAAATAAAGAACTAATAATAGTTCTTCAAGATGAAATATTCGAAATCCCTAATGCTCTTAGAGAAGTGTTTGTCATCACTTTGAAAAACAACATTCAAATAACCATCAACTATCAACCAAGCAAAATAAATATTGCAGAGATATTAGCTCTTCTGGAAAAAAACAATCTTAAAATCGCCGACATTTCCACCCGCCAAGCCGATCTAGAAGAGGTGTTTAAATATCTTACTAATGACAAATTATAAAAATAAAATAAAACTTATTGTGAAAAATAAAAATCTCATTTCAATAAATGACCTTTCAGATGCTGATTTGTCTTCAATTTTAACAAAATCCAAGAAGCATTTCAAAAATAATCGCAAAAGGGTTTTTAAAGCTATTTTGAAAGGTAAGACCCTAATCAATTTTTTCTTTGAAAATTCAACCAGAACCAGAACTTCTTTTGAAATTGCCGCAAAGAATTTGGGCGCCAATGTCGTCAATATTGATATTTCTTTATCATCCTTGAAAAAAGGCGAAACCATCACCGACACCGCAAAAACTATTAATGCTATGAATCCAGATTTTGTGGCCATTCGCCATAATTCTAGTGGAATTGTCGAATTGCTCAAAGAACATATCGATTCTGGAGTGATCAATGCCG
>JBLHSZ010000050.1:0-8817 GCA_047627095.1 Rickettsiales bacterium | reverse complement strand
TTTGACATTATTGATGATTCTGAAGGTTCTGGTGACTATTCCTAGCATTGGGAGGTGGTTTTTTAGAGAATTTATTTTTGAGAAATTTAATTTAGCGTTGTTTTCCGAATATTCCACAGGAATTTTTTTTAGCTCTTTTTCAAAATAAGTGGATAAATTAATGACCCACTTAAGAGAATATCTCCAACTTTGTCATCGAATTATGTGACCTTTACAAGGATGACAAAGTTTGGAACGAGGATGGATAAAGTGGGTAGTGAAGATGGTAAAGTTTAAGAAAAATATGTTTTGGTTGGTTATTTCTCATTGTTTTTGAATTCCAAAAACCTAACATTACATTGGCGCCCGCACGGGCGCCAATGTAAGAAATCTAAAATCATCTACAAATGGAAAATAAAATTCTTGATCAAAGCCAATATCAGAAGCTCTCAAGTGACCTTCAAATCTTAATTTATTCTACTAAAGAAAAAATCGAAACATTTGCTAAAAGCCAGCTGGTTCAGGCTTATTGGGAAATTGGCAAAAGAATTTCTGAGGAGAAAATGAGTGAAAATGCCAATTATTCTGGGCTTGTCATCAATGATCTGGCGTCTGATCTGAAAATTGACAAAAAAACTCTAAATAGAGCAATTCAGTTTTTTAATGGCTACCCTGCGAATCCACCTGAAGAAAGTTCGCTTTCTTGGTCACATTACCGACATTTGATCACCATTAATGATGAAGTTCTGAGATTGGAAATGGCAGAAAAAGCCAAGGATGAAAAATGGTCAGCAGGAAAATTGGGTGAACAAATCAAGAATGTGAAAACAGGCGGTGTAAAAAATATTCTAAAAAGACCAACAAAAGCCAACTATCTTTACAGAGCTAAAATCATCAATGTCATTGATGGAGACACTTTGCTTTTGGATGTTGATCTGGGTTTTGATGTCATCAAAAGACAGCGTATTCGCTTGGCAGGAATTGATGCTGCTGAAATGAAAACTTCCGATGGAAAAAAATCTTTCAAATATTTGCGCGATTTGTCAGCAAGTTTGAATGAGGTTGTGGTGCGCACCAATAAGGTCGATATTTTTGGAAGATTCATTGGTGATGTGTTTTATCAGCTTGCTGATGATGGGGTTAAATCGCGAAATGAGAAGGTTGAGATCTTTGAAAATGGGGTCTATTTGAATGAGAAAATTGTTGGGGATGGGATGGCTATTTTGGTTTGATTTTTTTAATTGTTTTTTTATTTCAAGGTTAGTACGCTGCGTTCACCAAAAGGAGGTTCACCACAACTTTA
Organism: Rickettsiales bacterium; assembly: GCA_047627095.1. GTDB lineage: Bacteria > Pseudomonadota > Alphaproteobacteria > Rickettsiales > UBA1997 > JAJTCH01. Next base: position 7,535 of record JBLHSZ010000050.1, on the reverse strand, counting down.
TTAAACTCAAAATACCCAAAACCATGACAAATCCCGACCAATTCCCCAAAATTTCACTTTTTAAAGGCAAAAAAATCAGAAAAACAATTCACCAAAATGAATGGTGGTTTTCTGTTATTGATGTTGTTTCTGCTTTGACTGAAAGCATCAACCCTCGTGACTATTGGTTTAAGATCAAAATCAGAGTTAAGAAAGATGATAATATTCAACTGTCGACAATCTGTCGACAGTTGAAACTCGAAGCAGAAGATGGGAAAATGAGAGAGACCGACTGCGCCAACACCGAAGGAATTTTCCGCATCATTCAATCAATTCCGTCACCCAAAGCAGAACCATTCAAACGTTGGTTAGCGAAAGTTGGATATGAGCGAATTCAAGAAATTGAAGATCCTGAACTGGCTAGCAAAAGAACCAGAGCTCTTTACAAATTGAAGGGTTATTCTGACGATTGGATTGAAAAGAGAATGCGTGGAATTGTCATTCGTGAATAATTGACTGATGAATGGCAGAAACGTGGAGCGGAAAATCGTGATTACGAAATTTTGACATCAGAAATTTCTAAGGCGACGTTCGGTTTGACTCCGAGTGAATACAAAAAGGTCAAAGGATTGGAACGTCAAAATTTGCGTGACCATATGGATGATTTTGAGTTGATTTTCACGATGCTTGGTGAAAGATCGACTACAGAGATTCATCGTACGGAAGATTCTAAAGGTAAAGAAAAATTGAAAAAAGATGCTAAAAGAGGTGGAAGAATTGCCGGAATTGCCAGAACTGAGCTTGAAAAAGAAATTGGCAGAAAAGTTGTTTCCAAAAAGAATTTCTTACCAAAAAACCCACCAACAAAGCAGATCATTGATTCTGAATGAGAAACTGATTATTCAATAATCAAAAAATTTCTACTCCATTTTGCTGTGCAAATCTTTATCTTGGAAAACGATGCTTTTGACAAATTCAGAATTGACATCACGGAATGAATCCAGCGCCGCATCGGTTTCTTTATTGTCGACTCCCAGAGTTGAAAGCGCCGCTCTTCCCAATTGAAAACCAGTTTCTAGATTTCTTGATACCACCAAACTGGCTCCGAGTTTTTTGAATCTTTCAGAGTTGCTCAAGCTTTCACTTTTGGTGATGATGGTTATTTTGGGGAAATTCTTGTGAATAAATCTGGTGATCCTGATGCAAGCAAACTCATCTTCCATCGCCACAACCACAACTTCTGCTTCATTCATTCCCACATATTTTAGAATATCATGATTCATTGCATCGCCGTAATAAATATTGTAGCCATGGGTTTTTTCAAGCCTGACCACACGATGATTATTGTCTAGAATCAAATAATTGGCATCTCTTTTGCGCAATAAATGCCCGACAATTCTTCCGGTTTTCCCAAATCCAATGACCACAATATGTTTGGAAATATCGCCAATTTCTCTTCTGATTTTATTGTCATGGAGAACATTTTTGACATAAAGACGAGCTTTGATTTTTTTTCCCATCAAGGCCAGAAGAGGAGTGACTGCCATTGTCAAAGTGACAACAGTCATCAATAATTGTGAAAGTTCCACATCCATGACTTTGTTTTGAACTGCCATGATGAAAACAATGAAGGCAAATTCACCACCTTGCGCCAAAAGCAATCCAGAGTGGATTGAAGGTGCGAGTGGAAGTTTGAAAATTCGGCACAAACCGATGATGATTGACGCTTTGCAGATGATCAATCCAGCAGAAATGGCAATGATCAAAGGAAGATTTTTGAGCAACATATCCAAATTAAATGACATGCCAATAGTGATGAAGAAAAGTCCCATCAGGAGTGCCTCTAAAGACATTATTTCACTTTCAATGCGAAATTTGTATTCAGTTTCTGCAACCATCAATCCCGCCACAAAGGCTCCAAAGGCAAGAGACAAACCCATTTCATAGGTGATGAATGAGGCTCCAAAAACCACGATCAAAGTGATTCCTAAAAATAATGCGTCACTCTTGGAAGCGGCGACAGTTTTCAATATTGGTTTGAGTAAGAATCTACCGATGACAAAAATAATCGCCATGGCAAAAGCAGCCTTGAGGACGGCACCGCCTATTGCGGGACCAATATCTAACGATGAATTGGCAAAAAGTGGAATAAGCACCAAAATTGGGATGACCGCCAAATCTTGCAAAATCAAAACAGAAAGTGACAAACGACCAACTCTGGTAGATTTCTCTCCATGCTCGTCAATAACTTGCAGAACAATCGCGGTTGAAGAAAGTGAAAGAGCAGCGCCAATCAGGATCGACAATTGGGTATCTAGACCTAGTTTGTGGCAAATAAATCCAAGCAGGGTGGAGGTGAGGATGACCTGTAAACTGCCGAAACCCAGAACATATTTTTTCATGGCGATGAGCTTTTCCAAAGTCAGCTCAAGACCAATGGCGAACAGCAAAAAAACTATTCCAAATTCAGCAATTGAATTGGTGGTTTCATTTATTTGCAATAATCCAAAACCATTGGGTCCAATGGCGGCTCCAGCGAACAAATATCCCAGCGCAGGGCTGAGACCGACTTGTTTGAAAATAATCACGATTGTCACCGAGGCCAGCAGTAAAATTAGAATGTCTTTTAAATAGCCGATATCGTGCATTGAGGAAATTACGTGTTTTGCGGATTGAGTCAGACATTGAGCGAGCTATTAGACTTGTAATATTCTTTTAAATCAAGTAAGTTTTAGCGCCTTTTTACTAACTAACTTAGCTCAAGAAATGTCAATAATGTCAGATAAATGGATATCAAGCATGTCCAAAAATCACCAAATGATTGCTCCTTTTGAAGAGAATCAAATCAGACAAGATGAAGATGGAAATAAATTAATTTCTTACGGAAATTCTTCTTACGGATATGATGCGCGAGTCTCAGATGAGTTCAAAATTTTCACTAATATTGATTCTGCAGTAGTTGACCCAAAAAACTTTTGCGACACTAGTTTTGTTGATCGTAAAACCCCTGTTTGTATTATCCCACCCAATAGTTTTGCACTTGCAAGGACAGTGGAATATTTCAAAGTTCCCGAAGATGTTTTGGTAATTTGTGTTGGAAAATCAACCTATGCTAGATGTGGAATTATTGTTAATGTCACGCCTTTGGAGCCAGGTTGGGAAGGTCATGTGACTTTAGAATTCTCCAATACTACGCCACTACCTGCCAAGATTTATGCTTTTGAAGGCGCTTGTCAGTTTTTGTTTTTCAAGGGAAATGAGAAATGCCACACTTCATATTTGGATCGTGCTGGAAAATATATGGGCCAAACTGGCGTGACTTTGCCTAAAGTTTAGATCATAACTGGGCATCAGATTGACAATCCTCACTTTCCAATTTTGTCATCTTCTTCAATTTTGCCATCCTCATCTTTCCAGTTTGTCATCCTCGCGCAGTAGGGGATCCGTGGAGTAGGGATGCAAACTCATGATTTTATTTTGTGTCAAAACCTCCTGGGTCCCCGCCTTCGCGAGGATGACAAAGTGGGGAATAAGGATGATATTTATGTAAAATCTGTCATCGAATTAATTGATCTTATTAAAAATATTTAACTGCTCTTATTAAAAATTATTTGGTAGATACTACTATTGCTTTACCCTCATCTTTCCATTTTGTCATCCTTGTAAAAGTCACCTAATTCGATGACAGATTTTTTTATTACCACCATTAACCATTTTTCCACCACAGTTTCTTACCTTTATCTTCATAGTTTCCTATTTTGCCAACACCATTTACAACTTTGTCATCCTCGCGCAGGCGGGGATCCATAAGGAGTTAAACCAAATTATAATCATGAGTTTAATGTCGCTCCCTCATGGGAAAACGCAATGATTTTCCCCATTCACTCTACAACACAAAATAAAATCTTTAGTTTCTTCTTAAAAGTTTATCAGGGAGTCACAACAAGATTCCCCGCCGAATGATAAAATGGGTAAATAAGGAGTGATGGTATTATTAACTCCGATCTGGTCGTAGATTCTAACTGCGACCCTTTGTTTACTAGAACTAATAACAAACTATTAGCTGAAATTTTTAGCGACCTAAAAACCATTCATAAATTTCCCAGCCTTACTAAAAAAACCTCTTTTGTATTTAAACTTCACCAAATCACCCAGCCTCACCAAATTAACAGAATCTTCATCGTCAATTAGAATCCAAGATGATTTAGGATTAATATGATCCACTACTTTTCCTGAAGCAACAATCCGACTCTCAATTTCTATTTTTCCAGTCAAAGCATTAAAATTCTCATATTTCCCGATTACTTCAAATTTATCGCCAACTTTAACACCGTCAGATCTTCCAACGCTGATTTTGAAAATTGATTTATTCTTCAAAGAGCGTTTTCCTAAAATAAAACCTTTCTTGGCAAAGAAATTTTTCAAAATAAAGGAGATATTGTCGATCGCCTCAATTCCAGCATTTCTGACCAATCCATCATCACGTTTCAAACCTCCTACTTTTTGTCCACCAAATTCGATGATCCCAGCAATCGAAATATTATTATTGGTTTTGACCTGTTCTTTTTTGGTTTTTTTGCCGAAAAATTCAATATTTTCAATCACCTTCATTGAAGGTAATTCATAAATCTTGATATTTCCCGAAACGTCGGAAGTATATTCGAAGCTAGGTGGAACACGAGTAAATCCACCCGTAGAGGTGGGAAGAACCATTCCCGATCTGTATTTTTTAGTAAATCCAGCATTACCAATGGCCCCAGATATCGCATATTGCGCAATTTCCGGACCTTGGTAACTACCGGTTTTGTGCATTTCAATAAGGGCAATTTCTTTTCCAATCTTCTTTGCAGATTTGCGATCAACCAGTCGCACTAAACGATTCTGAGTTAAAACATTTTCTACCGCAACAGTGATCGATTTCCCAAGCTCTGCTTGCTTTGCTATTTTATTATCTCCATCGTCAAGATCAAAAACCACCACTTTTGGTGCCTTTCCTGCAACGGCTTCAGAGCTGGGCATAAAACTCGTTCTGGGAAATTCTTGTGGTAAATAAGATCCGAATTTAGAAATCTTTGCCGAACAAGAGCTGGCAAATAGAATCAAAACAATTAGAGAAAGGTTTCTTGACATAAATTTGGCGTTATTTTTGGCTTAGACTTTTTGGATGAAATGACAAATGACTCAAACATTAAAACGCAATAATAATGCGTGAGATAAATAGAATTCTAAAAACATGGATTATTTTTGTATTGAGAAAAACTTTGAAGATTATGGTCTTTGTCCGAAACGATGGGATTTTCCACCTGCCAATCGATTTTCAATTCAGTATCATCGAATGCAATTCCACCATCACCCGTGGGTGAATATGGCTTATCAACCTTGTAGGCCACATCTGCAGGTTCGTCACCCAGAACACAAAAACCATGCGCAAATCCAGCGGGAACATAAAGTAGTTTTCCATTTTCACCACTCAGTTCAATGCCAAAATGCTGACCAAAAGTTGGTGAATCCTTGCGAATATCAACAGCTACATCCCAAATTTTTCCTCGCACACAACCAACTAATTTCGCTTGAGATGGGCCAGTTTGATAGTGAAGACCACGAATAACTTCTGGAATTGAACGAGAGAAATTATCCTGGAAATAATCAATTGGCAGGCCAAGTTCGGCGAATTTATTTTGGTTGAAACGCTCAATAAAAAACCCGCGATCATCATAAAAAATATCAAGTTCGATTATTTTTAAATATGGGATAGGGGAGTTTGTTATTTTCATTATTTGTATTGATTGATTAATGAGATAATTTTTAAAACTTCTTTCATTTCAAGAGTAGGATAAATCGGAAGACTTAAAACTTCATCATGAATTTTCTCTGTAATTGGTAACGACAAATTATTAAGTTCTGGATAAGACTCTTGTTTGTGAGGAGAAATTGGATAATGAATGGAAGTCTGAACGCCATTTTCTAATAAATATTTTTGCAAATCATCACGATTTCTACATCTAATTACAAATAAATGCCAAACACAGGATTTCTCATCTAAAGGATATTCTGGCAGAATAATTTCCGGATTATTAATATTGTTACAATAAAGCTGAGCAATTTCTCTTCTTTCATCATTTGCCGCATCTAAATATTGCAACTTCACTTTCAAAATTGCGGCTTGAATTTCATCCAACCTTGAATTCAAACCTTTGTAAATATTTTTATATTTTTTATGCGAACCGTAATTTCTAAGTGCCTTAATAACATCTGAAAGATCACCATCATTGGTTGTGACCGCTCCTCCATCACCAAGCGCTCCTAGATTTTTTCCTGGGTAAAAACTAAATCCACTAGCATCTCCTAAATTTCCGACTCTTTTATTTCCTAAATAAGCTCCGTGAGCCTGAGCCGAATCTTCGACAACTTTCAAATTAAATTTTTTAGCAATCTGATTAATTTCCTCCATTGGCGCGCACCTTCCATAAAGATGAACGGCTAAAATTGCTTTGGTTTTGGAGGTTATTTTTTCTTCAATCAACTCAGGATTAATATTGAAATCATCAATATCCGGCTCCACCAAAATTGGTACCAAATTATTAGCGCTAATTGCCAAAATTGAAGCGATATAAGTATTTGCAGGAACAATCACTTCGTCACCGTCACTCATCAATTCCATTTCTTTATAGGCCCTAAAAATCAAAATCAAAGCATCCAAGCCATTAGCCACACCAATACAATGTTTTGCGCCGCAATATTTAGCAAAATCAGATTCGAATTCCTCCACTTCCTTTCCTAAAATATACCAACCAGAATCCACAACTCTACTAAAGGCCTGTTTGATCTGTGATTGATATTTGTAATTGATATTTGGAATATTTAGGAAGGGAATCATAAAATTAAGGTATAAATATTTCAGCTATTCCATCAATAACTACTTTGTTTTTTACTGTACATTTTGTATCGAAGAAAACTTTCTTTTTAGGTAAATTAATGCTAGTCACTACTATTGTAGCCGTAACCTCATCATCAATATAAACTGGTCTTTTAAAATTTAAACTTTGTGAAGCGTAGACGCACCCATATCCGGGAAGCTCCGTTCCAAATAAGGAAGAAAAGAAACTAGAACTTAACAATCCATGAGCAATTCTCTTTTTATATTTTGATTTTTTTGCATATTCCTCATCAAGGTGAATAGGATTTTTATCTCCCGAAATTTCTGCAAAAACTTTTACTAATTTATCTGTAATAACATGCGAACAAGAAGCCTGCATTCCGATTTTTATTTCTTCTATGTTATACATTTTCTTCATTAATAATTTTCTCCCATTGTTTTGTTACATCCTCTGGATAGCCTCTTTTAAAATGATTAATCCAAGGATAGGCTGGATTCCTAGTTCCATCTTTTAGCCTAATTTTTGCTGCTGGACAAACTTTTTTAGCCGGATTACCGACATAAACCATATGAGGTTCCGTATTTACATTAAGGATTGATCCCGCCCCTATCAAGCAACCTTTTGCCACTATGGTATTTGGTAGAATAGTAGTCATTGTTGCAATAACAGAAAAATCCT